>CBDULO010000023.1:0-8553 GCA_965368095.1 uncultured bacterium
CCCCGCTTGATTTTGCAAACCCTTTATTTCGCGCAACAGGAGCGCCTGCATTTTTTTCAAAACGAATAAGGCTTACCTTGTCATTCCAGCGGGGGCTGGAATCCATGTTATTTTTTACTGGATCCCGGATCAAGTCCGGGATGACAACCGGCACGGCGCTCCCGTCATCCACGACAATCACCTCATCCGGTTGGAGCGTCTGCTTCTCGAGCGCCTTCAAACATTCACCTAGCTCCGAACCGTGATTAAAAACCGGAATGATGACGGAAATCTTTGGACTCATGATTCTAACTTCTCCTTTAAGAGCGTAAAGCGATCTTCCCAGCTAAAATCGGTTCGAGCGCGCGCTTTTCACGCCCGGCCCATTTGCTCGCGAATGTCTTTATGCATAAACAGGTATTCGATTTTCTCGGCGATTTCTTGCGGATTATTCGGATCGACCAATATACCCGTTTCCCCGTCTTCAATCGCTTCTACCGCTCCGCCGCTTCGTCCGGCAATCACCGGAAGCCCATGTGCCGCCGCTTCAAGAAAAACGATGCCAAATCCCTCCACGTCGGTTCCTTCGTCGCGGACAGGAAGAGCGAAAATATCAGCCGCCGCATACCAAAGATTACGCATTTCATCCGTCGCGTCTTTTATAAACGTGATTTGACGCGCATGCGTTTTCGCCAGCTCCTCCAAGCGGCTCGCATCATTTCCATTTCCAAGAATGACAAGCTTGCGATCATTCGGGAGAAATTTGAGCGCCGCGATCAGCTGATCAAAGCCTTTTCGAGGGACGAGCCGGCCCACAGCCAATGTGAGAGCTGTTTCAGGATTTATGCCAAGTTCTTTTCTTGCTTCGGCTCTTGCAATGGTTTTTTGCGGTTCGGTTCCCGGAGTAATGACGGTTGCTTTTACTCCCGTAAGCGCTTCAATTTCAGAAGCGATCTTTTCCGAATTCGCAAAAACATGCTTCGCTTTTCGAATGACGTATATTGCGATTTTCTTTTTTCTCGGATGTGAAATGGCAAGGCGAAGATCAAGTCCATGAATCAGAAGATTATACGGCAAGCCGCCCAGCCATCTTGCGATAAGCGCCGCCGTTCCGAGCGGAAGCAAATGGCTGATTAATACCTGGCCATATCCGCCTGTCTTTAAACTCCGGATGGAAGAAATTGCCGGACGCCACTTCCACGGACCCTTGGCCAAGAGATGCAGAGCCTCTACGCGCCCCGGACCGCTTGTCGAATGCGTCAGATTCACAAATACATCCATTTGCCCGTTTGAAGCATGGACAATATTACCGAGATATCTTGCGACGCCTCCGGTCTCCGGCGGGTAATCAAGTGTGACGAGCGCTATTTTCATATATCAGGTGAATGTGTTGGATCTTGTATTGGCGTGGCGCGTCTGCGCATATAGTTCAAAAATGTTTTGAGGTCGGAAATCGTGACGAGACCGAAGATGAGCAGGACGAGGGTACCGACCACGATCCCAATAAGCACGAGCAGCATGAATGGGAATAGGCTCACGAGAGATCGCATGAGGAACCAAATGATGGCGCTCGCTAACATGCCCCGCAAAAACAATGAAATAAACCATTTCCATATCCCCTTCATATCTTTTCTGATAAACCACATTCCGACAAGGAAGAGCGCCCAGAAGCTGATGACGCCGGAAATTGAAGCACCGACTGCTCCCAGCTCCGGTATGAGAAGGATATTCGCAATAACATTTACAACCATAGCGACCCCCATGGAAGCCGTTTTCTTCCCTGCGCGATGAGAAGCATTTAAAAGCGAGCCAATGGGGAAATCGAGAAAAATCGGAATCAATACCCATGGCAAAATCATCATCGGTAAAATGGAGCCGAGATAGTCTTGCCCATACACAAGTTCGATGAATGGCGCGGCCAGTGAAGATAGGAGCGCGGTCATTGGAACGGCCGCCATGAGCATCAGCCGCCACGAACCTTTCAGCAAACGCCTCAGCTCCGCCGCTTCTTTTTTGGCGGAAGCCGCGCTCATGCTTGGATACAGAGCCGCGACAAATGCGAGCGGAACAAATTGAAGCGCATAGGTCACCTTATACGCGACGGCATAATGCCCGACCATGACAGCGCCGTGAAATTGCTCCAAAAGCAAGGTGTCGATATATGAATAGATTTTTACAAAAATGCCGGCGAGAGCAAATGGCATGGCATATTTCACTATGGTTTTCAGCGGCCAGTTCTTTCCTTTTATCCCTATGAGACCCAGTCGCTTTGCCTGAAATGCACTCCAAAAAACATTCCAGATACTTCCGGCAAGCAGTCCTCCAACAAGTCCGATCACACCCCAGCCGGAGAGGGCGGCGAGAATGCTCACCGTCGCGGTAAATACCTGCCCGGTAAACATGCCGACCGCTTCAAATTGAAGTAGTCTTCGTCCGCGAATCGCTCCATACCAAAGCAAGGAAACAGCGTCCGACGACATGACGAATATCGCGAGAAGCACGGCGATCAGCACTTCACCCGTAAGTCCTTTGCTGAAAGCATAAATCAATACGCCGGCGATCGCGAGCGGAATAAGCGCCCATTTAATTCTGATCGCTTTTCGTAAAAGCTCTCTCCCCCGCTCTTCACTCGCGGACATTTCTCGGATCAAGACAGGGGTGATTCCCAGATCTGTAAAAGTTACAAAAATTGAAGTGATGGAAACGGCAAAGAAAAAGAGGCCGGTGATTTCAGCACCGACGAGTCTCGCGACGAGGGTAAAGGTCAGAAAAGAAATGGCCTTCTGCGCGGTTGTGGCTGTAATCAGCCAAGTGGCATTTCTCGCCAATGATTGGGAGTGAGACATGTAGCTTAGTATACACAAAAAGAAGCTCTTCCGAGCGAAATCATGCTCGCCCCATTTTATCCAAAAAATCTACGAAGAAATCGCCTTGCCGGGTTTTTTTCTTTCGGCTCTGCATCCGGCTTCCAGCGCCGTTCCGGCGGCGGTTGAGCCGCCTCAAGCTCCTTTTGAATCTGTGCCCGCTTCATTTCTTCCGCCGCGTCAATCTCTTTCCGCTTATCGGCTAAAATAGCTTCTTCGATGCCCTTCTGAATTTCCTCTTCCCCGGCTAAAAATTCTTTTTGTGCACGGGAACGCGGTTGCCGTTCAAGAATATGAGCTGTCTCTGCGGCACTTTGCTCAGACTGCAGATCATTCCATTCATATCCTTCATATCGCCACACATCTTGCGCCCAGGCCCTCTGTTCTGCGCCGGAAGAATCACTCATCAGTATTTCACGAGCGTTCGCGCGATAATCTTCGGGCATCCCCGCTATTTTTTCAACCTTCGCCCTGATTCTTGTCGTTTCCCGCTCCAAGGGCTGAACGCTCTTTTCCGGCTCGGAACCTCCCATTTTTGACTCCTGAAACATATGCCCAAAGTATATCAGGAGGAGCTAAATAAGCGAAAACCCCGCTTTGGCGAGGCTTTGTATTAACGCTTTGACCAATGTGGTGATCGCAGAGCGTTCTTTAGAGCAACTCTTTTTTTGCTGTAAATTCAGGATGCATCCAGTATTGAAATGTTTGTAAGGGGCTTCGAACCTGCTGTCATTTCCACATTAGTTTGAAGTGATAACGCTGTCAACTTCTCAAATGTGGATAAGTGGTAACGTTTTAAGAATTAATTTTTTCCTTCATTCTCCTCTCTTCCCTTTTAACGATTCGGTAGGCATTTTCTTTCGGAATATTGAACATTTCACCTAATTTACGATAAGAAATGCCGCCCTTCGATTCCTTCCATTTTTTGTACAAGAGCTGATTTCTCTCTTTCTTTTCTGGTGTGGGCATACGCGGGAAGATTATCAAGTGGTAATGGAGACGTCAATCCTTTTTGCTTTCCAACCGCATGAACCAAGTTGTATGCCCGCCTCAAGTCTTCCCTCTGGAGATGAACATAATGATGAGTATGGTTTATGTTCGCGTGTCCCATGAGTTCTTTGAGAGCAAACACGTCCCCGCTCTTTTTCCCGAAACGAGTGCCAAACCCATGACGGCATGAATGAGCGGTGATTCGTTTGTCGATCCCAAGAGATTCGCGCACGCTTCGGAACCGCTTTTGTATGGCGCTTTTGTTCAATCTCTTGCCGAACGCTTGGCTATGAAGACTGATGAATAGCGCGGCGCTCCCCACGCCGTCATTCCGACCAAGCGCGCGTCGGCGAATATCCAGCCAAAGCTCAAGAAGTCTATGCGTCTCATCGTCCCAAAACAAATCACGCCAATGGTTGCGCCGTTTGAATGTTCTCACGGTGAGATAGCGTTCATTCATGTTAATGCTTGCGACGTCCAGCGAGACGAGTTCCGACAAGCGAAGCCCCGTTGCAAAGAACAAAGAGATGATGGTTTTGTCGCGCAGATCAACCGGAAACTTCTCATCGAAAGCGGACATGATCCGGTAAAAGTCTTCGACCTCGAGGGCCGGCATACGCGATTTGTCCGACGGATCGGGCAATGGTATGAGCTTCCAGCTCCACGGGGCCAACCCCTGATCATGCAACCAACGCCACAGGGCTCTCAATGCCGTGATGTAGCTGAATCGTGTCGATCCTTTCAAGCCCTGTGTTTCAAGGTGATACTGATATGCACCAATGTCCGCCGGACTCAGGCCCATGATTTGACGTTTTTCCCCCGCAAGCCACTTCTGAAAGGAATTCAGAGCATATCGGTATGAATCGACTGTCGCCGGGGAGTGTCCGGCTCTAAGCCACATTAGGAAGTCTTTGATGATTTTGTGATTTTCCATATTCCACCCCGTTAATTATTTTGAGCGGTTTGTCAAGGGGGATTAAAACAAGCCGCCCGCCATACTCTCCGAAGGTTGAGGCTACGGATTTCTGACGGACGGGGTGCACGTCCATGCAAAAGCATAGGCGTAAGCCAAAGACCGGATCGGTTTCTGGCTCTCTTCATAATACCCCACCCAACGCCTCAACCGTCGGGGAGCTATTTAGAGCTATCCAGCAATAGCTGGAATTGTCAACCCGGCACCGAGAGATTGTAAACCCGATTGTCAACCAAGCCTCGCCTAATGAACACATTTTTGATACATTGGAGTCAGGAGCCTTATGCACCTTGAAAAGCGTTGGACGAAGGATCAAAGGAGGCCTTACATCATCATAACTGAGGACGGAGACAGAATCGATTTGAGGAAAGTCGGATCCGAACGCGGCAAATCGCTCGAGGCCAGGAAAAAGTCGGCCTCAAAATATCGAAATGTCGCCACGGAATACGCGGGCAAGTGGTATCACTCGAAAGCCGAAGCGGAGTACGCGGCCTATCTCGATCAGCTCAAAGTTTCCGGTGAGATCAAAGACTGGAAACGCCAGGTCAAATACCCGCTCGAAGTAAATGGCATCCACATTTCAAACTACTACGCAGACTTTCACGTCATCACGAAAGACGGATCCACCGAAGTTCATGAAGTGAAGGGCGCTATGACACCAATCGCTCGCATGAAGCTCCGATTATTTGAAGCGTGTTACCCGGATATCTTGCTTCGCATCATCCGGGCATAGCAATTTTCATTCTTAAAACCCAAGCACTATGAGATACGGACACTCCCCTTCTCTCGGCCCCGCCAAAAAGAAGAACAAAACACTTCGCTATTCAAAGAAGAAAACCGGCATCAAAAAGAAACGCCCGACACGCTACAAAATGGGATACTGATATGCCGGTCGGAGGAAGCAAACAATCAAAGCGGAGACGGTTGAAAGCGTGGTCACGGAAAAACAGGAAATTCAAGCAGCCGGCACGGCGATGCGTTTGCGGGAAAGTAATTTTTGATAAACGAGGTGCACAGACTGCCAAGAACTCCCGAATGCGGGAGGACCACGAAAACCTCAGGATCTACCCATGCTCTGATTGCAAGGGATGGCATTTAACGAGCCGCGTATGAACCAAGAAATGACAATCGTACATGAAAGCCCGCCGATGCTTGATCGGATCAGAGAAGCCGGCATGAACCCCGATCTCGCCACGACGGTTTTCACTTACGGCTACCTGCTCTATAACCCGGGAGAGAACAGGCTATCAGCCGATCTCATGGCGCACGAGCTCACACACGCCAAACAACAAACCGAATATGCTGGCGGACCGGACGCATGGTGGGACAGGTACTTGACTGACATCGACTTCCGCATTGAACAGGAACTCGAAGCCTATCGTGCACAGTTTCAGTTTTTCGTTTCAAGACATCGAAACATCCGCAAGCAAGCATTCTTCCTGAATGCAATCGCGCAGGATTTCAGCGGACCTCTCTACGGCAATGTCATTTCTGTCGATGAAGCAATTCAGCACATTCGTGCATAAAGACGTATGGCAAAGGCAAAGAAAACCAAAAGCAAGAAAAAAATCGGAAGACCAACAAAGTACACGAAGACGTTGGCCGACAAAATCTGTTCAGAGCTTGCAATGGGCAGATCACTGCGCACCATTTGTGAGCCTGACGACATGCCAGATAAGGCAACAGTATTTCGATGGCTCAGATCAAACAAGGCGTTTCGCGACCAATACGTGCTTGCGAAAGACGACAGCGCTCATGCTGACGATGAAACTTTGCAGGATATTGGCGACGAGGCGATCAAAGAATCCAAGAAGGTCGGTGTTAAACGCGCGAACGCAGTGGTCAACGCCTACAAGCTCAAGGCGGATAATTTGAAGTGGGCAATGTCAAAGAAGATGCCGAAGAAATACGGCGATAAGCTTGACCTGACTTCAAAGGGCAAGGTCCTTCCAACTCCAATCTATGGCGGTAACAGCATTCAAAAACACGACGGCAACAAAAAAGATATTTCAGCTGACGAAAAGGATTAGGGCGGTTGCCGGCGGGACCTCTGCATCAAAGACCGTATCAATCCTTGTGTGGCTCATTGATTACGCACAAAGCGTTAAGGGTGATCTCATTTCCGTTGTTTCAGAGTCATTCCCTCACCTGTCCGGTGGTGCCATGCTCGATTTTGAAAACATCATGAAGGCTCAGGGGTACTGGGACGATTCGCGCTGGGTCAAAACGCCGCGACCGACATACACGTTCGAGACCGGCACGAAGATTGAATTCCTGAGCTGCGATGAATACGGCAAAGCGCACGGACCGAGACGCGACATACTTTTCATAAACGAGGCAAACAATCTCCCGTACAACATCGTCGACCAACTCATCATCAGAACACGCAAAATTGTTTGGATGGACTGGAACCCGTCAACCGAATTCTGGTTTTACACGAAAATGCTGGGCATGAGGGATGACATAGACTTCATCACACTTACCTACCTCGATAATGAAGCCCTCGATGAGATAACCATTAAGGAAATCGAAAGTCACAAGAATAACCTCGGCTGGTGGCGCGTGTACGGCCTCGGGCAACTCGGTGTTGCGGAGGGCCGGATATACAAAGACTGGAAGATCATCGAAGCAATTCCTCATGAAGCGCGGCTCGAGCGGTATGGTCTCGACTTTGGTTATTCAAACGATCCCACGGCAATCGTGGCCATTTACCGATATAACGGAGGTTTCATTTTTGATGAGATAACCTGGCAAAAGGGTTTGAGCAACAAGCAAATAGCTGACAACTTGAAAAACATTCCACAGGCGCTAGTCATTGCCGATAGTGCGGAACCGAAAAGCATAGACGAAATCCGGAGCTACGGGATTAACATTCTACCCTCTCAAAAGGGACAAGGAAGCGTCAATCAGGGCATTCAATTCGTTCAAGATCAACGATGCTCAGTGACCAAGCGGAGTCTCCACATCATCAAGGAATATAGGAACTATTTGTGGTTCACAGATAAAGACGGAGAAATCACCAATACACCCGCTGAAGGTTTCGATCACACGATGGATGCGATTCGCTACGGGCTGGACACATATCGCCCAAAGGAGGAGCAGAAAATCTACAAACAACCCGAATGGGAAGGAATAAGCGTTTACGAAAATTGATATGAAACTCAACAACAAACACCTAGAAATTTTTCGTAAGGAGTGTTTTCGGCTTCACAAGAAGTGGGGTTTGACCGACTGGGAGCTTCACGTCGATTGGAGTGCGCAAAGCTGTGACCAAACGTATGCCGAGTGTTCGGCGAATCTCACCGCCCGGACCGCTCTCATAACCCTCTGGCGCGAGTGGCCGGACGATAAGCTCGAAGCGAATCAAATTACCGAAAAAAATCTCAAGCAAACAGCAAAGCATGAAATGATCCATGTTCTTCTTGCACCCTTAGCCGAGGTCGCCGCTAGCCGATATGTTTCAGAGGACGAATACAACGCCGGCAACCACGCCGTTGTCATGCGACTCATGAAACTGATTGAGTGATATGAAGCCGAAAGAATTTACTAAGCATCAGCTCCGTGGCATCGAGAAAGCAAGGGCCAGTGCCCTCGCTCAAGCGCATGATGAATTTGTGAAGATGAATGTCCCGCGCCACCACCAGCTGCTCATGCTCCTCTTGCCATTCACCCGCAAGCTATTCGATTACACTCTTGATTGCGAGAGGGATAACGACATGAAACTCACGCTCCTAAGAGGCAAGAAGG
>CBDULO010000024.1:0-8530 GCA_965368095.1 uncultured bacterium
GATTCCGGCCTTCCCAAAACCGGAAATTAAAATGATGCTTTCAGCTTTTGCCGCGATGGAGAGCACCCATGTATGGGCATATGCATATTTGAATGATTCGCTTGGACTCCCGGAAAAAGAATATTCCGCTTTTCTTGAATATGAGTCAATGAAGAATAAATATGACTATATTCAGAATTTCGACGTAAATACCGTGGAGGAACTGGCGCTTAATCTCGCTGTATTCGGCGGATTTATGGAAGGAGTGAGTCTCTTCGCGTCATTCGCCATTCTGATGAACTTTCCGCGCCTTGGGAAGCTCAAAGGCGTGGGTCAAATCGTCACCTGGAGCATCCGTGATGAAACCCTGCATAGCAAAGGCGTCTGTGAACTTTTCCGCGATCTGATTGGGGAGAATAGGCATATTTGGAAAGATGAGCTTCAAAGCAAGATTTATAAAGCCTGTGACGATATGGTGAAGCTTGAAGATCACTTCATCGATACATGCTTCTCCATGGGAGCCGTCCAAGGCCTTACGCCGGAAGAAGTGAAGCAATATGTCAGATACACAGCCGATAAAAAACTGAATGAACTCATGTTGGATAAAATCTATAATGTCCAAAATCCACTTGAGTGGCTGGATGTCATGGTCAATGCAAAAGAACATACAAACTTCTTTGAAAATCGCGCAACGGAATATGCGAAAGGCGCCGTCTTGGAAGATTGGACCTAATTTACCCTTATCATCGAACTTTTTACCCTATGCCGTACAAAGATAAAATCGAAGCTCTTTCCAATAATGACCTCGTCGCCGCGCGAGATATGCTCCTCGATGAAATCCTGGAGCAAACCGCGAATAGACATAGCTGGGATTCCGTCCACTATGCGACGGATCGAACGATTCAAGAAAGCATTGAACTGAAGCCTGAGCGGAATAAACTTTTTACATTTTTTGGATTGGAAAATTTGCGCGACCGTTATTTTTTGAAAGACGAACAGGGGAATATCTTGGAGAATCCTCAGACATTTTTCGCGCGCGTGGCGACCGGTATGGCGAGAGGGGAGAAAGAATTCGCGCATGAGCTTTATGACATCATGAGCCGGCTTTGGTTTACTCCGGCGACGCCCGTTCTCATGAATATCGGGACGAAAAAGGGGCTGCCGATTTCATGCTTTCTGAATACCGTCCCGGATACCTTGGAGGGAATTTTCGATATTTACCGCGAGAATGCCTTTCTTTCAAAATACGGCGGAGGCATCGGCACCGACTGGTCCCAGCTTCGCGGACAAAACGCGCCATTGAAAAAATCCGGATTGAAATCAAGCGGCGTCATTCCATTTTTGAAAATTATGGATTCTGAGACTTTGGCCATCTCAAGAAATAGCACGCGTCGCGGAGCGGCCGCGGCATATCTTCGCATCGATCATCCGGATATTGAAGATTTTCTTGAAATTCGAAAACCAACTGGAGGAGATATGGATCGAAAATGCCTCAATATTAACCATGGCGTCATTATTTCAGATGAGTTCATGCGCGCCGTGAAAGAAGGCCGGGACTATGATTTGATTGATCCGCATTATAAAACCTCGACAAAGAAGCTGAATGCGCTTGAAATGTGGCGAAAACTGCTCACCATGCGCGCAGAAACGGGGGAGCCATACCTCTTATATATTGATACGGTGAATCGCGCCGTTCCGGAACACCATAAAGCGCTTGGACTTGAAGTTCGTCAGAGTAATTTATGTACGGAGATTGTTCTTCCAACCAATGATGAACGGACGGCTGTGTGCTGTTTGGGGAATCTGAATGTGGAGAAATGGGATCAATGGAAGGATGAAGTCGAGCGCATTACCTATGCCTGCGTGAAAGCACTGGATAATAATATCACTACCTTTTGTGAAATGGCCGATCCGGTTGAATTTAAAAAGCCGATCTTTTCCGCGAGCAGTGAACGCTCAATCGGACTTGGCGTCATGGGATATCACGGGTATCTCATGAGTAAAAATCTCCCATTTGAAAGCGTTTCGGCAAGAAATGTGAATAAGCAAATCTTCAAGGCGATTGGAGAGGGGGCGAGAGCGGCAAGCGAAAAGCTCGGAAAAGAGCGCGGGCTCCCGCCGGATGGAGGAACAAGACGAAATAGCTATGTCACATCCATTCAGCCCACGGCATCCACATCCTTCATTTGCGGAGAAACGACGCCATGCGTTGAGCCGATTGCGGGGAATGCCTTTTTGCAGAAAACTTTGTCCGGAAGCTTTTTAGTGAAAAACAAACATTTGGAGAAGGTGCTTGAAGAGAAAGGGGAGAATACCACCGAAACCTGGAAAAAAATTATTGCGGCAAAAGGATCGGTCGAAAATGTCGATTGCCTCAGCGATGAAGAGAAGGCGGTATTTCGAACCGGATATGAAATGAATATGCGCGAGATTGTTCAACAGGCGGCGGATCGCCAGCCGTATATTGATCAAGCGCAATCCATTAATCTTTTCTTCCCGACGCCGATTAGCGGAAAATACCTGCATGAAGTCCATATGCTCGCCTGGGAGCTTGGCGTGAAATCGCTTTATTATCTCCGCTCAGCGGCGCCAATTCACGCGGATAATATCGCCGAGGAAAGCGTGAAGCGTGATCTCGCAAATGAAGAATGCGCCGTTTGCCAGTAATAAGCACCAGATAAAGAAAAGCTCCCGTCGCCATATATTGGCTTCGGGAGCAGTTTTTTTTGCTCTAGCGTTCATCCTTCAGTCTTTCAAACCAGAGAATGATATGATCTTCCCCTGAAGAGCACTTGAACTCGACGGGGTAAGGGTATCTGATGCGATCCTTTGCGGATTTATTCAGCCGCTCGATTTTGCCAGGCGCCTTCTCTTTCACGAGGGCGAGCGTTTCCGGCGAGCAGAAGGCGAATCGTCCCTCCGCCTCTTGAAGTGCGCGTACCGCTTCGATATCGGAGGCGATAAAGAATCGCTGGCCGGTCGTATTGCGGCAAAGGACGCCATTCATGAGGTTTCGGATGGCCTCGCTCAGAAACCGATCCGCAATGCCATTCAATGAACGATGCTTCATTTTGCTTTGCGCTCCTCATGCTCGAAACGAGCGTCAGAAAAGCGTACTCCACCAGGAATCTCCTCGTTTCGAGCAAAAATGATTCTCGGCCCCTCGTTCCGCACGGTGAGCTTGTGAAGCCGCCCTCCGGTTTGGAGGAGGTATTCGACCGGACCATTCTTTTCAGCTCGCGCTTCTCGCGCGATCAGTCGGCCAATCGCTTCCCACATGACCCGCTCGCATGTGGTGTCGTTCTTCTTTTCCAAAACGAGAACCGCCATCTCTCGCCAGCCCGGGCCGTAGAAATACGCGGATAATACGCATTGCAGGTAACTCTCAGCGACTGAATCGATCGTAAACGATACCTTCGCCGTCACGCCTTGCTCGAAATCATTTTCCGGCTTTTCCGCCATTGTTCTCCCCGGTTTGCTAGACGCCTGATTGATAGCAGAAAAAAGAGGTTTTGGCAACGGTCGCGGCTATCCCGTGGAAAAATCCACCCTTAGTCTTCTTCGATAATAATCGGGGAATCTTCTTCTTTACGAATGCGCCGCTCAAGGCGTTCAAGTTCTTCAAGCTCATCAATATCGTCCATCTCATCCTCGTCGTCTTCTTCCTCTTCATCCTCTTCATCATCAAGCATCGGCTCCTCTTCAAAGACCTCATCCTCGTCGTCTTCATCTTCCGCGAGGTCATCATTAATACTCTTCATCGTTTCAGTATCGGGATCGAGTTCATCCTCCCAATCTGGCTCAGGGTAGTAGGTCATAAAAATTCAATAACACATATAAATCATCGTGCGAAGGTTTGCAAGAGGGGAGCAAACGGGTACACTGCTTGAGCTATGGAATCAATGACATTTTTCCTTTTTGCGCTTGTTTTTTTGCCAATTCTTTTTGTTGGCGGGCTTGTGTGGAGACTCACAAAAAAGCTGGAAAAAGGATCCGGCGAGGCGGACTCGCAGTCCTTTTTAATGCTTCAACAGCGGCTGGACGCGTTGGACCATGAACTGCGTGACTCGCTTTCAAAGTCGACCGAGCATCATCAACGCGCTAGCCATCAAATGACAAACACGGTTCGCGATGTCACGGAAAAACTTGTAAAGATTGAGGAAACGAATAAGCAGATTCTCGGCTTCAGCGGACAGCTCGAAGAATTACAGCGTATTCTGCTCAATCCAAAACAACGTGGAATTTTGGGTGAATATTATCTTGAAACCATGTTAAAAAATCTTTTCGGACCAAATCAATATCAAATGCAATATGGGTTCAAAGATGGGCAAATTGTTGACGCGGCATTATTTGTCAGCGATAAAATTGTTCCGATTGATTCAAAATTCAGTCTTGAAAACTATAATCGCCTTGTCGGCGCCGAGACGGAAGAGGCGAAACGGAAATACGAAAAAGATTTTATTAATGACTTGAAATTACGCATTAAAGAAACAGCGAAATATATTCGACCGGAAGAGGGGACCATGGACTTTGCCTTTATGTTCATCCCTCATGAGGCCATCTATTATGATCTATTGATCAATAAGATCGGATCGGTTGGGGATGATACGGAAAGCTTGCTTCAGCGCGCTGCCGCGACGTATCATGTGATTATCGTTTCACCCACATCATTTACCGCGTATCTACAGACCGTTTTACAGGGCTTGAAAGCGCTTCA
This sequence comes from uncultured bacterium, assembly GCA_965368095.1. Taxonomy (GTDB): domain Bacteria; phylum Patescibacteriota; class Patescibacteriia; order 2-12-FULL-60-25; family 2-12-FULL-60-25; genus 21-14-all-47-17. Next base: position 4,697 of record CBDULO010000024.1, read on the forward strand.
GATCGAAGAACAGACAAAAGATATACGAAAGCGCGTCACCGAGCTTGGAAAGCATCTGCAGGCGTATGAGCAATATTTTACGAGTCTTGGAAAAAACCTGGGAACGGTTGTGAATCAATACAATCTCGCCGGAAAAGAATATAAAAAGATTGATAAGGACGTGATGCGAATTACCGGCGATGCATTGGAAATCAGTCCCGACATTTTAGACAAGCCTCAGCTTCTTGAAGATCACTCATGAAAACCCTCCTGAAACTCATTGCGTTTTTAGCAACCATTGCCGCCATTTCGCTCGCTATTGTGATTGGCGTGGTTCAGTTTTCTCATCTGGACGCGATTCACTACGATATTAACGAAATTGAGCCGGCCCCCGTGGCCATCGTGCTTGGCGCGAGCGTCAAAACGGATGGAACGCCATCGGACGCACTATATGACCGCGTTATGACGGGCGTGGATTTATACAGGCTCGAAAAAGTTGATCGGCTGATCATGACCGGAGATGACGGTCGATTTCATGTTGATGAAGTGGCCGCCATGAAGTCTCTTGCCATAAGCGAGGGCGTCCCCGCTGAAGATGTACAGATTGATGATCATGGGTATCGCACCTATGAGAGCTGTAAGCGTGCTGTAGAGGTTTTCGACGTGAGAGATGCCGTGGTCGTGACCCAAAGATTTCATCTTGCCCGCGCCTTATTCTTATGCGACTCCTTTGATATGGAGGTGCAAGGCATGGCCGCTGATAAACGCGAATATAGGGATATTTGGCAGTTTATGATTCGTGATCTTGCTTCAAGCGCCAAGGCTTGGTGGGACGTGAATATTGTTGAGCCGGATCCGCCGGTTGAGTACTGATCTTGACATATTACTATTTTTTGTATAGCGTCATGAGTCCCATAGCCGCCGGAGAAGGGGAGAGGACATGACTAAGGAACAGCGCTTGCGAGAGATTCAGAAAGAGATTGATGCGACCTGTGAGCTACGTCGCGAGACCGACGCTCATATGCGAGAACTGCTTACCCAGCTCCACAATGAATTTCCGGAAGAGTTCCGTACCATGCAAGAACGCCTTGCAAGAGACGATTAGAAAAGCATGAAACGAAGCTTTCATCATTCAACGCCTATGTGTAACTCACATTGGGCGTTTTTTCGTTTTTGAAGAAGAGTAGAGGAGCGAGAAGCGCAGATTTAGGCAGTTATTATGGGAATGATCTAGCGTCGCACAATATATGTTATGAGACACATGATATTCAAAAAACCTGTAAATCAAGGTTTTCATGTGTCCGATAACATCAACGAGATTGTTACGACTCTATTAGAGTACGTAAAATCTCGTTATTATAGGACTTGCTAATTCAAAAATCTGTAAATAGGTTTTACATGTAGTTACATCCCTAGGAATCTAACTCAAATCTCCTTCAAATAGACTCTTCCAGGTACCCTGACATCTATATATTCAACCTGATCGACATCTTTGGGCTTCGCCTTTAAAAAAGCATTATATGTCGCTATTTGGATATCTAGAGGTACCGTGACATCCATGAGAAGCTCGTAACCCTCCTTACTTAAAACTTTCATGATAGTACTGGATACCCCAGGAGGCTCAAATTCGCGATATGAGACGTTTAGAGACCTGAGCTGGTCTCCCAGCTCAATCCATTTCTTTGCTTCGCCTCCGGTGAATACTTGAAACCCGCTGGATACGATTTCATCTAAATTGCGCTTAATGACAGGAGGTTCAGAATTGTCGGGCGAACGCTGGCCAAGAAGCAGGGCTTGCACATGACGTTTTTCTTCAACCGTTAATTCCTGCGTCACAACACCTTGGTAATCGACCCAGGCATACTGTTGTCTTGAGTGTAAAACAAAGTTTTTTACCCTCTCCTCTATCTTGAGTCGTAAAATATTATTCTTAGATTTATCCACAGTGATACTCGATACAAATAGCCTTTCATTTAACCTCCGCTCGAGATCTTCTTCACTTACAAAAAACATATGTCTCTTTGACCACGGCCTCCACTCTCCCCTCTCGTCGAGGGCCGCTAGCACTTCCCTATGAACATCTATTGGGTCCAATGTTTCCACTCCCTCAACCAAGACCGTATTGATAATAAATAGGTCGCTAAAGAAAATAATATACGCCCATCCGACCATGGCACAGATGCCAAGTATAAAAAACGTCGTCCTCCGCTTAGAGGCTCGGCGTGCCTGAAAGGCCTTTGTGAGATCCCCACTGCTCCACGGGATCCATCTTTTTCTATGTGTGGGCATGCATGCAGTATACCAGCCAAGAACTATTTCATCGCCTGCCTAATCAGTGTTGCGAGCAAGGTTGGAAATGGGATGCCCGCAACATCCGCCGCTTGAGGAAATAAACTCATCTTGGTGAGTCCCGGAAGCGTATTTGTTTCAAGCGCATAGACTTGATCTCCATGCCACATAAAGTCCGTTCGTGAATACCCGCGGCAACGCAGCGCTTCATGCGCGCTCATCGCAAGATCTTGCGCGAAATGCGCGATATAGTCCGGGATCTCTGCTGGGCAGGTCTCCTTACTTTTTCCGGAATATTTCGCTTTATAATCGAAGAAATCATTACTTGGGCAAATTTCAATAACTGGTAATGCAAGCAATCCTTTTTTCTGTTCGAGAACTCCAACCGTCAACTCCCTCCCAGGCACAGCCTTTTCAATAAGAATGCTATTTTTGTCCTCGCGAAACGCTTTCTTGATGGCTTTTTCAATATCCGCAGATGCCGGCAATACCGTCACCCCCACACTGGATCCGGAAGCATTCGGTTTTACCACGATCTTCTTTCCTAGTTTTCGTTTAATTGATTTTAGCACCGAGGCTTTATGCCGCTTCCATTGGTCCTTCGTGACGCGCAAGGCCTTTGGCGTTGGGATGCCGTTCGCGCAATAAATTCGCTTTGTTACGGCCTTATCGAATGCCATTGCCGAAGCAAGAAGCCCTGAACCCGTATACGGAATTCCGTATGTATCCAACAAACCTTGAATGACGCCATCCTCTCCTTCTTCTCCATGAAGCGCATTAAAAACGACATCAATTTTTTTTGATTTATGAGCTTTTACAAGCGCTTCAAGATCGGTTTTCGCATCAAACTTTTTTGGCAAAAACTCAGGGCCCAGACTCGACACCACCTCTTTTCCCGTGAGGAGCGATATCTTTCGTTCGCTTGATTTTCCTCCCATGAGGACTGCTACCTTTATTTTCTTACGCATATGCAGAGTATATCAAATAAGCCTTCGTTCGATATGCGCGCCAAGCCGCGCCACGACCTCATAGTTAATCGAATGCATTCGTTCCGCCATCTCATCGGCCGTGATTTCTTCTTCTTTTTGCTTTCCAAGCAATACGACTTCATCCCCGGCTTTCACCCCGGAAATATTCGTGACGTCAGCCATGCACATATTCATACAAATTCTTCCGATAATTTTACATCGTTTTCCCGATACTAGGACATGCGCTTTTGAAGACATCCCCACTCTGTCGAAACCGTCATAATACCCGATAGGTAAAACGGCAATTTTTGAATCTTGTTCCAATCTCTCAGTTAAGCCATATCCGACCCGCTCCCCTGCCTTCACATACTTCACTTGAGCGATCAGCGTTTTCCAAGTGAGCGCCGGAAGAAGTTTCAATTCCGGCGCGCTCTTTATCGCCGCTCGTTTCGTTTCCGATGATGGCCATAAACCGTATATCGCGATCCCCGGACGAATCAAATCAAACGTTGTTTTTGAATATAAAATAGCTGCAGCGCTTGCGGCCGTATGTCGCTTTATTGAACCAATATTGTACTCTTTCATTATCTCCAAATAT
>CBDULO010000025.1:0-8455 GCA_965368095.1 uncultured bacterium
AAGGGGAAATGGCGATTTCACTTGTACGAAAACTCGTTGGCGCGACCGAACCGGCTTCAAGCGCGCCGGGAACCATTCGCGGAGATTTGTCGCACGACACCTATGCGCTTTCGAACGCACAGAATCGCCCCTTGCGAAATTTGATTCACGCATCCGGAAATGCGGAAGAAGCAGAGAATGAAATCAAGATTTGGTTCACGGATACTGAGCTTTACGATTACGAGCATGTAAACGACAAAGCGCAATACGATCCAAGCTGGTTCTTGCCACAAGAATAAACGTAAAAAAGAAAATCGCCTTCGGGCGGTTTTTTGATTTGTACGACGCATGGGCAAGCTGATCCCGACCAACTCCGGTCGGGGTCTTGTTTTATCCCCTTGACGCATTCGGCATCAAAAGGCACGGTGGAAGGAGTGATGTGAGGTCTCGGACAAATATTCGACTGAGTGATCCTGAACGGATGAACCGTGGTTCTTCCGACAAAGATCTGAGGTGCTAAGCCCGTAACACGTTTCGAATGATTGGTTCGCTGATTATCTCGAGAAGTGGGTAACGAGAGCCCTTTAGTATCAGCCGAGTATCCTCACATTACTTTTTTATATCCACTTTTTTATTTTTTGCGCGCCTGTTACTTTTTAATAGGGAGGCGAGTGATGAACATCTTGTTCCTTGTAACCTCATCGAAACTGTATGAGCGACGAGTCCTCGTTTCCACCGAGGATCTCCTCAAGCAGCATGGCAGCGTCAAGATCATCGAGACCGCTCATCGCACCGACCCGCCGCCTTCGGAAGAGGACGGTCAGTCGCGAGAGAGTGATTCGTCGGAAGAAAGCCGGCGCGGTACCAAGCAGTCCGGCGTGACCTTCAAGCGCGCCGTATCGGTGGCCGCGGGATTCTATCTCAACCCGCAGGACGGGCAGGACGATCAGATCGGTACCCTGCACGATTATTTCCTGCATGAAATCCGTTCCGCTGATTGTGTCGTCGCTGATCTCAATATGCGATGCCCGCAAATGGGATTCTTGATCGCGCAAGCGTTTGCTGAAACCATTCCCGTGCTCTGCGTATATCAGCACCTTGCGCATTTTGAGCGGGAGCGGTTCGAGTACTTCAAGAGCCTCGACGGCATCATGGTCGCCGAGTTCGCTTCTGAAGAAGAGCTCCGTACAATTTTCCAGCAATTCATATTGCGCGCGAGTATTTCGCGGGCCGGATGACTTGCGGTAAACTCTGGGAAGCGTCTCCGGCGCTTCCCTTTTCTTTTTCTCTTTATCCCTTATCTTGTAGCGAAACAGGGTTTCTGCTAACCTCTCAATCATTCTCAATGCCGAGGTAGCTCAGTGGTAGAGCGAAGGACTGAAAATCCTTGCGTCGCGAGTTCGATCCTCGCCCTCGGCACCACAAAAAAACATCCGGTTTTTCCGGATGTTTTTCTTTGGAGCGGGTGAGGGGAATCCCCCTCGCTCCGACTCGGGTACCGGGGCGTCTGCGCACCAAATGCACCCCGTGCATTTTCTCGCCGCCCGTTCGATTCCCTACCTCAAAACCAGTCCAAAATAAAAACCCGGCTTTACCGGATTTTTATTTTGGAGCGGGTGAGGGGAATCGAACCCCTCTCAGCAGGTTGGAAACCTGCGGTAATAGCCACTATACGACACCCGCATTTGCGGACTTTATCCTAGCTTTCCATGAGTAAATTTGCAAGGTTTAGGTCCATCATTGGCTTTTTTTCGGTTTTCGGCTAGGATAAGCACGCTTCGGGGTGTAGCTCAGGTGGCTAGAGCGCCTGGTTTGGGACCAGGAGGTCGCAGGTTCGAGTCCTGTCGCCCCGACCACAAAAATAATCTTCGCAATATGCGAGGATTATTTTTTTGACCCAAGCCTCCTTCCTTGGAATAATGAGTCAGCTATCATCTTCGCCTGTGCGTACTAAAACAACCGTCTACAATTGCCTCAAGCGCATCCGATCTGAATCGGGGCTCACCCAAGCTGAGCTTGCCGAAAAAGTCGGCGTCAGCCGTCAGACTATTATTGCCATGGAAAAAGGGTCGTATACTCCCTCGCTTGATCTTGCCCTGGCCATTGCCGCGACCTTTAAGCGTTCCGTCGAAGAAATTTTTAATCTTGAACCAGATTGCCCGCAACGATTCGTATGAAAACAAAAACACATACCCCGCATTTTTTGATCGCATTCGCTGCCGTCCTCTTTCTTGGCCAGGGATGCGTGCGGCCAGCTATTCAGGAAACGGCTCCCCTTCCGCCTGCTCCGCCGGAACAGCCCGCGACACCCTCCGAGCAGCCGATAAATGAACCCGGCGATACTCCCCCTCCGTTAGAACAACCGCCAAAAGAACTTCCTTCATCAAATGACTCTGTGGAAGCTTCCTCCTATGAAGATTTTTCAGAAGAAAAATTCCAACAAGCGCTCCAGGAAGGAAAACCGGTCTACCTCTACTTTTTTGCGAGCTGGTGCCCGACATGTCGCGAACAAAATCCTCGCAATGAACAAATCGTTCCGAATCATCCGGGCGGAATCGTCGGTTTCCGCGCGCATACGCTTGATAATCAAACGAGCGATGTCGAAAAACGCTATGCCTCAGAATACAATGTCTTCCTGCAACATACCGCCATCTATTTCAAGGATGGGCAGGAAGCGTTTCGCAGAATTGGCACTCAAAGCAATGCTCAATTACAAAACGACTTAACCGTAATCAGCCAATAAACGTATGTTTCAGTTCTTTCTTGCTCTCCTGGCGGGAATGGTCACTATCGGCGGCCCCTGCATTTTGCCGCTCCTCCCGATCATTCTTGGGACCAGTACGACCGGCCGCCATCCCCTCCGACCCATTTCCATCGTCTTCGGTTTCACGCTCACCTTTACGGGATTCGCCGTTCTTTTTTCAATCTTTGGAGGCATTCTCGGCCTTCCGCCAAATACCTGGAGACTGATTGCGGCGATCGTCATCGGACTCTTTGGACTCCTGATGATTTTTCCAAGCGTGCAAGCAAAGCTCTTTGCCAAACTTGAACCGATGGTGCAAAAGCTCGCACCAAAATCCGATCCTTCGAAAAATGATTTGTGGAGCGGATTGATTTTAGGCATGAGTCTTGGCGTCGTTTGGACGCCTTGCGCCGGTCCGGTCCTTGGATCCATCCTCACCCTCATCGCCGCCAAACAGAATCTTGCCCAAGCCGGGGCACTTCTTTTCGCATTCGCGATCGGTGCGGGACTTCCAATGCTCTTGATCGCATATGGCGGGCAAACCGCTGTCGCGAAAGTAAAGTTTCTTTCAAAATATACAACCATTATTCAGCAAGTATTCGGCTTCACGGTGCTTCTTGTCGCCATCGGGCTAATTACGCAAGCCGATCTTATTTTTCAAGCATTCCTTCTTGAAAGATATCCGTGGCTCTTTATCGGCCTTGAAATCGGCTTATGAATATGACATTCGGTAAATGGATTCTCCTCATCTTTGGCATCCTGATTGTTATTGCTCTCGCGCTTGTTGCGAGCCGGCCCGTCTCGCTCATTCCCATGGATAGAAACATGGTTGAACAGAACGGCCTTCCGGTCATTATGCCGAATGATCATACTAATCTCCCGGTGCTCGCGGAATCCATGCCTGACTTTGTCGGTATTACCGGTTGGCTGAATACTTCCGGCGAACAACCTCTCACAAAAGAGGACCTAAAAGGAAAAGTTGTGATGATCGACTTCTGGACCTATTCCTGCATCAACTGTATTCGTACCCAGCCGGTTTTGAAGGGCTGGTGGAAAACGTATGAGGATGACGGACTGGTGATTATCGGCGTACATACGCCCGAATTCGCTTTTGAAAAAGATGAGAATAATGTTCGAAATGCCGTTCGACGCGCGGGACTTGAATATCCAATTGCCCTTGATCCGGAATATGGTACTTGGCGCGCCTATAATAATCGTTTTTGGCCGGCGGCGTATTTCTTCGACCGACAAGGGCGCTTGCGCTTCACGCATTTCGGCGAAGGAGAATACGATGAGCAAGAGCAAGTGATTCGCGCGCTTCTCGCGGAGGGGCAGGCGCTCACAGATGCTCCGACCGGACTTGATAGCACGCCAGAATTCCACACCATCGGTACGCCGGAAACTTATTTCGGACATTTACGATTGGAGCATTTTGAAAATATCGATGCATTCGTTCGCGATCATGCCGCGGAATACTCTCTCATTGACCCGAGAGCGAATTATTGGTCGCTTGGCGGAGAATGGACCGTGAATGACGAACAGGCCGTGAATGCATCGAGCGGCGCAACATTCTCAATGAATGTCCAGGCAAATGCCATGCATATTGTTCTTGGATCGACCGATGGTCCAAAGCGCATCCGTATTCAAGTAGACGGACGAAATCCGACGGATGAAGAAATGACCTCCGACACTTCCCGCGATGCTGATGGAAATGTCTATCTCACGGTCGAACGAAAAGATCTCTATCGCATTGCTCGCTTCCCCGGTGCGACGAGACATACGGTCACGCTCACTATGGAAGAGCCGGGCGTAGAATTTTACGCGGCGACCTTTGGCGAATAGCTTCCCCTTATCAAAGTGCTGCCATGTAAAAAGACGCTCGGAGTTCCGAGCGTCTTTCAGTTCTAACAGTCGCAGAGATCATCGTCCGCGTCGCAGAATGTCGCGGACCCATCCGGCAAACAGACTTCTCTGCCATTCAGACGACAATCTCCCAGCATGAATCGGCAAGACATGTTGACCGGAAATGGATCATCCGTAATGCCATTGCAGTCATTGTCTTTTCCATCACAAACTTCAGGGAAGTCTTCGCCCACCTCCGGGTCGAGATCATTACAATCCCGATGCGAGGGCGAGCCGTCGCCATCACGATCATACATATCCGCCAGCGGCGTTTCTGCGGGACAGATGCCAAAAATCTCGCGAGTGAATGTTCCGATAATGGGATAGCTTCGCAATCGATCTTCAGAACTCGATCGAATGCGCTCAAGCGCGTATCCCGCCTCCTCGGCGAGGACCTCGCTCGCAAAAAGCCATCGCTCACCATGAACGAAGTAGGAAATTCCTCGCTCGGTTCGGAGCATATACCCGTCTCGGAATGTAAGCGGCTCGACTTCACGCAAAAGCCACCACTCTTCTTCCGGTCCATCGTATGTATCGATCATCCTTCCAAAGCCCCAGCTGTCGAGCAATTCCAAATTTGCCAAACGCTTTAGCCGCAGACCCGAATGGACAAGCCACTCCTCTTCATCAGGGCCGATCATCGGACGCCATTCGTCTGATACGATCGGCCCCCACCAATACGGCTCGACGGCCCGGAGGCAGCGTTCTTCCGTAGGCGTCATCCGTACCGCGTCGCGATCGGACAGGCCGGCTTCAGCAAAGGCGTCCGAAGATGTCGGAACACGCTCCAACCAATTGTCGACCATATAGAAGTCGCCGTGCGTATCGATGAGGAGCGTTCCCGGCGGATGCGTGCGCGGACGCCAACCGGGAAGCGGCCGCATATCGCCTTCCGTCGGTTCGTGACGCGGCACATAGTCCGGAATATGGCTGATATGCTCATTCTCCGTACTTTCAGGCTCAAAAGGCCTCGTGATGCATCCCGATACCGAAAATCCGGATACAAAAAGCAACCAGGTAAACCATGCGATCCATTCCCTGTTCATTGGACGTTCCCTTCTTCAATTGTTTTTACCGACTCGAGAGCCTACTCGTGAAATAAGCTCTATTCCACCCCGTTCCATGAACAAGCGCCGCTGTCAAGACGAATCCTTATTTGACGTATATGTTCATTCCCGACAGCATGAGAGAGCATGGCAAAACATCCGCCCAAATACGCCCGCGCGATTCTTATCGACGTCATCCCTCCGGATATGGCGAGTGAAACTTCGGAACGGCGGCTCCATGAACTGGAACTCCTAACTCAAACCTATGGCGGTATTGCGGTTGTTTCCTTATTTCAAAAACGTGCGATCCCGCACTATCAAACCTTTATTGGCTCTGGAAAACTGGAGGAAATTATTGAAACGGCAAAAGCGGAAAAGGCAAAACTCCTTATTATCAATAATATTTTGAAGCCGAAACAGATGTTCGAGATTGAACAGCGCATCCGAAAACATGGTCTTCGCGTTTGGGATCGCATGGATTTAATTTTGAATATTTTTGCCAAGCATGCCAAAACGCGCGTCGCGAAATTACAGATCAAGCAAGCGGCGATTCGTCATATGGGTCCTCGCATTTTTGGCATGGGAGCGGAACTCATGCGACAAGCGGGCGGCGTCGGTGGACGAGCCGGAAAGGGAGAATCAAATACGGAAATCATGAAACGACATCTTGCCGCGCAAGAGCGTCAAAATAAAAAGGAGCTTGAGCGGCTTCGTCGAGCGAGCGGCGGAAGGCGAAATCGACGCGATCGGCTTGGCTTCAAAACCATTTCATTTGTTGGATATACCAATGCGGGAAAGTCCTCTCTTCTCAAGGCGCTTACAAAAAAACAGGCGTATATTGCGGATGAACTTTTCGCGACCCTTGATACCAAGCTTGGGAAGCTCTGGCTCCCGAATGCAAAAACGTCCGTTCTGCTGAGCGACACCATTGGGTTTATTCAGGATCTCCCTCCGGAAGTTGTCGACGCCTTTCGCTCCACGCTTGATGAAACCATGGACGCCGCTCTCCTTTTACATGTGATTGACGTGAGTGATCCATATTTTGAACAAAAGATTAAAGAAGTTGAGGAAGTGCTCGCGAGTCTTGGAGCCGATCAAAAGCCGAAAATATATGTATTTAATAAAACCGATCTCGCGAAACGCATTCCAAAAAAGAGACTCCGTGAAATATATGCGGACTTTCACCCGGTATTCACAAGCGCCGCAACCGGAGAAGGGTTAGATGAATTGCGAAAACATATTGAGACGCACTTCTTTCCGCAGGAACCCGGATCTTGACGCGCCTCTTGATTTTCTATCCAAATTTTGAACTGAATTGGATATTATATTGGCGCTGGAGAAGCTCCGGCAGGCGGATGCCGCGTATCGAAATGGAGGCGCAAGGTCGATGCGTATTCCCCGATATGCCGGCAAGCCTATCATCTATTAACGCAAACTATATGTACTACGATCCAATGGAGGACGAAGAAATGGAAGATACCGATGAGTCCGAGGAGGATGAAGATGAAGAAGACGGTGAAGATTGGTAATCCTCCACGTATCGTTTCCACTCAAAGATACTGAGTGAAAAGCCCCTGTCATTGCGGCAGGGGCTTTTGTTTTTTGCCGTCTGCTTCTTTTTCTGGGATCATGCATATGTCATGAAATCCCTCGTGCAAAAATTAAAAATCAATACACTTCTTTTACGCCAAGATCGAGAATTATTCGCCATAGCGAAACGTCTTGCGAGGGCGCTCCCCGGACAAACCTATATCGTCGGCGGATTTATTCGCGATGCGTTTTTTGGCATGAAGTCCAAAGATATTGACGTGGAAGTATACGGTGTCTCGGCGAAAGAACTTCAAAAAACGTTGAAAAAAATATTCGGTAATCGAGTAAACGCCGTTGGAGCGAGCTTTCAAACCTGGAAAATTTCTCTCGATGAGAATCGAGATATGGATATTTCGCTTCCGAGAAAAGAATCGAAAACAGGGCGAGGACATACAGGATTTAAAGTGACAGGTGATCCTGAACTTGATATTGAAACGGCCACAAAGCGACGTGATTTCACCATGAATGCCCTTCTTTTTGATCCACTGGAGAAAAAACTCATTGACCCCTTCGGGGGAGCAGAGGATATTCTTCGACGCGAATTACACATTGTACATGAGAAGCATTTTTCGGAAGATCCCTTGCGCGTATATCGCGCCGTGCAGTTCGCGGCACGTTTTGAATTGAGCGTTCCGAAGAAGACCATGGAGCAATTGAAGCGCATTGTCCAATCCGGAGAGCTGGAAACGCTTTCAAAGGAACGCATTACGGGAGAACTGAAAAAGCTTTTCTTGAAATCGATGCGGCCGTCAATCGGTTTTGAACTGATGCGAGAAATAGGTCTCATTGCAAGAAGCTATCCGGAACTTCTGAATCTCATCGATGTCCCGCAAGAGCCGGAATGGCATCCGGAAGGCGATGTCTGGACGCACAGCTTAATGGTGCTTGATGAAGCGGCGAAAATTATACACGCGCAAAAAGATACATTCACCGAAGCGGAGGCGCTGTCCATTATGCTCGGAAGCTTATGTCATGATTTTGGGAAACCGGAGACGACGAAGCTTGGAGAAAAGGGCGGGGTTCCGCGCATACGCTCGCTTGGACATTCCCGCGCAGGACTCAAACCGACGGAAACATTTCTTTCACGGTTTTCATTTGGGAGCCGCGTGATCGAGGCGACGCTCGCCGGCGTGCTTGAGCATCTTAAACCGGGACAATTCTTTTTTTCATTACAAAAAGAAGAATTATCGCCTGA
>CBDULO010000026.1:0-8391 GCA_965368095.1 uncultured bacterium
TGAGAAGAGCAAGCGCTCCGACAATACCGATCACAGCACGAACGCCTCGACCGATAAATTGCGCGACCGTCCCATCCCCGCCGAGAGGATTGTATAAACGAACCGGTGCCGGCGGCGGTGCCGGCTCGCCGCTTCCCCCGGCAGGCTCTGTCTCCGTACACGTTGCAGGCGAACCCGCAAATAACATGCGCGCCGTTTTCTCCAAGCGCCGACACTCCGTACAGCATTCACCGCTTGAGTTCGCGGAGGTCAGTTCCGGCTCGCCATCTGCCGTGGCATAGCAAGCACATGTTCGAGACCCTTCTCCTCCCACTGAAGCAACCGATGAGCACTCTAAAAGCTCAACACCCGTACTGCTCCAGGCCGGTCCGCCGGGAACCGGCGGTTGCGCGGCTCGAGCTATGTCGCATCTTGACTGACACTCACTCACGCCGGAAGCGCGATCTCCTTCATTATAGGCGACAATCGGCGAGCCATCCGGAGCATGGGTAATGGAGTCCGTATCTACAGAGTCCGGATCGCCATTAAACGATGTGCACGCACATGTACATGTAAAAATATCTTGTGCCGATACTTCCGGAATCTGAAATCCGCCCAAAGCAATGAGGCTAAAAAGAAGGGTGAAGCTAAGAAGAATGCTTTTCATATTAACTCGCTGGACAACAGACATTCGTGGTCCCGCCCGGACACAAGCCGGTGACACAGCCGCGATTACGAATTTCTTCCGATAAATTTTCTTCCGGCAAAGGCGTACACGTAAACCCTTCATGAGCCGCTTCACAACGATCTCCCGAACCGCCGCGAAACGCATTATAAACAAAGGTCACCATCACCCCGGCGCCAACGACAAGAAGCATTCCAATAGTCGCCTGCGTAAGCATTTTCTTTGCCTTGCTTACGCGATCCGTTGAACCCCCGGCCGTGAGATACAGCACGCCCGCATAAACGAAAATGGCAAGAAAAACCGCGCCGGAAATGCCGAATAAAAAGTTCGCGAAGTTCACTCCGGTTTGAATAATATCGTCCAAGGAACAGTTTCCGTCACGAACACAAGATGGCAAAACGAGTCCGGTCGGCGCTCCGCCCGGCGCCGTTTCTTCAGAAGGAGTTTCATCTCCGACGGCTCCCGGCCGCGTGGCCGCAATGGGACGAGCACAGCAACGGTTATCCGCCCCTCCGGGACAAAGACCCGTGACACAATTGGCGCTGACATCGGTAGCTGGAGCGCCGCTTACATTCTGACAAGAAAAATCAGCGGGTGTGATGCCGTCAGTAGCCGCGCTCACCACATTATCTACTGCCGTTTGCTTTGCGGCATCCATCAAGTCATTCGCGGGAAGTGCACAACCGTCGCCAACAGCAAAAACCTCGGTGGGTAAAAGCACAGCGCCAATAACCGCCACGAATGCGAGAAGGCTCCCTGTAAAAATTCGTTTCATATTCATAGTTATCTGTAGGTTTGCGCAACCTTGTCTCTGGCGAATTGCAATGCTCGATTTAACGGAAGGCTTCCTGCGAGCACAACATCAATGAGCTCTCGCATCGCCGCCTCCATGGCTACGGCATCTCGTCCGCGATACCAAGATTCCGCCGTGAGAACCTGCGATGCAAAGACACCAATACGTTCATCCTCAAGCTGTCCCGATAAAAGACTTTTTCTTGCGGCCGGACGTCCCGCATTTTCTAAAATACCTGAAATCTGCTCAGGATCAGCTAAACGATTTAAAAAATTCCATGCAATGGTCTGACTGTCGGACTTTTTCGATACAGCGAAATACCAATAGTTCGCGACATTCCTCGGAGTCTGCCCCTGAATCTGTGGAAGCGGTGCGATACCAAGATTCAGCTTTGGGGCGCGCGAACGGATTTGATCATAATGATACGCATACCCGAAGAAAAATGCCGTCTGCCCTTGGATAAAGGCATCGAGCGAATTCGGCATCTCGCTATTCCATGTATAGGTTTCTTTATCCGGATTCGCGAAGTCCGTATAAAACTCAAGCGCTTGATACGCAGGCGGGACCTCTCGCTCATTTCGAAGCGCATCCGGCAGCGTATCAAATGCCGGGAAGCCGCCATCGTCAATCATTTCAGTTCCATTTTGAATCATGAGTGCCGTCAAAAGATCGACCGATCGCTCAACATTATTCGATGTCCCGATCCCCGCCGCCGACTGAATAATTTCACCCTCTGAATCATACTGCGTAATCTGTATGACCTGATCCACGAACTCATCCCAAGTCGCTGGCGGCGTCGGCACGCCGGCAATATTCAAAATATCCTTATTATAATAAAGCGCCATGGTGTCGATACTCGTTGGCATTCCAACAACGCGCTCTTCAAGCACCTGATCACTCCCCGCGGGAGCCACATTTACCGTACGAAGCGTGTCGGCAACCGCAACGTCCGCAAAATCATTTTTAAATTGTCGATTTGTAATGGATTGCTCCGTGCGCAATTCCCATACAAGATTTCTCCCCTGCTGAACGCGGTAGGCCACGCTTGTTTGCGGCGGCATGAATCCAATCTTATCCAAATATTCATCCGTCCACGTATTGTGAACCATATAAATATCGGGACCTCGATCTATGGCTAAAGCATTGATGAGCTCATCTTCATACTCTTCGAGACGGAAGCGGCGATAATTGAAAGAAACATTCGGATGCTGTGCGCGATACGCGTCAAAGATCGGCCGATAGACATCAAAGTCATCGACAACGCCCCAAACATTCATGGTCACGGGCTGAGAAGCGCGAATCGTATCGGTCGATGGAGCGCGAGTACAGCCCTGACCGACAAGCACAAAGGCGAGAAAAACTATAGAAAATCGTAGAAGGTATATACGCATAGAAAAGCGCGGGTTTTACTTCATCGATTTTAACATGCGCTTGACGTCTTTGCCTAAATCTTCTCGCTTGAGTGCAAAGGCGATATTCGCGCGAAGCCATTCCGATCTTGATCCCGTATCGAAATATTCGCCTTCAATTTCAGCGGCCATCAGACCCGTTTTCTTCATCATGGCGCTAATTGCATCAAGTAAAATATATTCTCCGCCATGTCCCGGCTTTAATTTTTCCGCATATCTGAACACGTCCGGCGGTAAAACATATCCACCGATTGAGGCAAGACGGCTCGGTGCTTTTTTCGGTCCCGGCTTCTCAATAACGCTCTTCACTTCATACACGCCTTTCCGAATCTTCTTCCCATGATCAATAATGCCGTATTTTTTCGTTCCGGCTGTATCGGTTTTCAGCGCGGCGATCACCGGCTTCTCGTATTCTTCATAGACATCGAGCATCTGTCGGAGTCGCGGACGCTTGCAAGCAAAAACATCATCTCCAAAAATGACGGCGAATGGCTCATCCCCGATAATATCTCTTGCATTCAAAACCGGTGTCGCATTTCCATACGGACCCTTTTGGCGCACATAAATAAAATTCGCGAGTTTTGAAATACGTTTAATTTCTTTCAGTTCCTTTTTCTTCCCTTTTTTCGTGAGCCAGGATTCCAATTCAAAATTATCATCAAAATGATCTTCCACCGGGCGCTTCGTATGGCTCGTCACAAGAATGACATCCGTAATTCCAGACGCGACCGCCTCCTCAACAATATATTGAATCACCGGCTTATCGATAATCGGCAGCATTTCTTTCGGCATCGCTTTTGTCACCGGAAGAAACCGCGTCCCATATCCCGCAACGGGAATAATCACTTTTCGAACTTTTTTCATATTTTAGAAGATAGGAGATTGGAGTTAGGAGCTTGGAGTAGGCTCGGACTTGAGACGCTCTCGTAGTACATGAATCATCTTCATTATTTGCACGAGTTCGTTTACAAGCGCTTCTTTATTTTCAAAACTACTATACCTCAACCGAAATGATAGCTCGAGTTGAGTTTCCAGTTCCGCCGCTGAACCATACGCTATCGAAAGAAATCTACTGAACTCTTTTCCGGAATCTCTCCGCGCCCCCTCCGCAATATTTGATGGAATGGAAACAGCTGCACGACGAATTTGAGACGACAAACCATAACGTTCTTCCATTGGGAACGAACGCGTATATTCATATACTTGCGCAACAAGATCCATGCTTCTACTCCAGACTTTTAATCGCTTTGGTTCCATGCCATTTTTCAAACTCCAGACTCCTTTCTCCCAGCTCCCAACTATTTACACCACAATATTCACCAATTTCCCCGCGATATAAATAACTTTTTTAATCTGCTTGTCGCGAATATGCGGCTGAACTTTTTCGGAAGAAAGCGCAACTTCTTTCGCATCCTCTTCAGAAATATCACTCGATACCTTTATGCGATCACGAACTTTTCCATTTACTTGAATAACAAATTCAAACGTTTTTGTCGCAAGCTTTGCTTCATCATAGCTCGGCCATCCCGAAATATGAATGGAATCTTCATGCCCAAGTTTTTTCCATAGCTCTTCCGCTTGATGCGGAGCGAATGGAGCAAGGAGTTTCAGGAAAGACTCTTTCATTTCTGCCGGGATCCCATTCACATCATGATACGCATTCACAAGAATCATGAGAGCAGAGACAGCCGTATTAAAGCGCATCCCTTCCAAATCTTTAGTCACTTTTTTCACAGTTTTGTGAAAGGTATTCTCAATTTCAGGAGTCTGTGCCGTCTCTTTTTCGACTTCAAACAAATTCCAAATTTTATCCAAGAATCTTTTCACCCCCTCAATCCCATTCGTATCCCATGGCACCGGCTGATCAAATGGCCCCATGAATAATTCATAGACGCGGAACACATCGGCCCCGTATTTCTCCACCACCTCATCCGGATTCACCACATTCCCTTTTGACTTCGACATCTTTTCTCCGCCTTCAGCAAGGATAAGTCCATGTGATCGACGCACCTGATAAGGCTCCGGCCCAACTTCTTCAGGCACGACGCCAATATCCCAGAGAAATTTATGCCAGAAACGGGAATATAAAAGGTGAAGCGTTGTATGCTCCATGCCGCCATTATAGAGATCCACCGGCATCCAATATTTAAGATTTTCCGGTGACGCCAACGCTTCGTCATTGTGCGGATCGGTATAGCGCAAAAAGTACCAGCTCGATCCGGCCCAGTTCGGCATGGTATCGGTTTCACGCTCCGCCTTTCCACCGCAACCGGGGCAGTCAATTTCCACCCAGTCGCGAATCACCGCGAGAGGCGAATCTCCTTCGTCGGTCGGCTCATACGCTTCAACCTCGGGAAGAGTGACGGGAAGCTGATCTTCAGGAACAGGAATGGTCCCGCATGATTCACAATGAATAATTGGGATTGGCTCTCCCCAATACCGCTGGCGCGAAAATACCCAGTCACGGAGCTTGTAGTTCACAGCTCGCTCACCCTTCCCCTTCTCTTCAAGCCAAGAAATCATATCGTCCTTCGCTTTCCACGTTGGAAGTCCGTTTAAAAAATCTGAGTCAACATTATGCGCTTCCCCCGTAAATGCTTTTTCTAAAACCGGACAGGTCGGTTCCGGATAGTTTGGGCAAACCACCATCTTTATAGGGAGATCAAATGTCGTCGCAAAATCCCAATCCCTCTCATCATGTGCCGGTACGGCCATAATCGCTCCCGTGCCATAGCTCGCGAGTACATAATCTGAAATCCAAATCGGTAATTCTTCGCCGGTCACGGGATGAATGGCTTTCACGCCTTGCAGTTCAACGCCTGTCTTCTCTTTTCCTTCCGCCATGCGCTCGATATCGGTCTTCGCTCCCGCCTCATGAATATAATGCTCGACATCCGCCTTATTTGTAACCACCTCCTTTGCCAACCACTCGCCAACCAGGGCATGTTCCGGTGAAAATACTAAATACGTCGCACCAAAAAGCGTATCGGGTCTTGTAGTGAAAACTGTCACCGAATCATTCGTCGATATATCAAATCGAATTCGCGCTCCCTCACTCTTCCCAATCCAATTCACCTGTTGCGTTTTAATCTTCTCAAGATAATCAACGGTATCCAAATCATTCAAAAGACGTTCTGCGTATTTTGTAATACGAATCATCCACTGCTCTTTTTCTTTTTTCACCACCGGCGCTCCGCAGCGCTCACAGACGCCGCCGATGGCCTCTTCATTCGCTAATCCAATCTTACAGCTCGGACACCAATTAATGGTCGACGTAGACTTAAACGCCATGCGATGATCATTTTGAAATGCACGAATCGCTTCTTCACCCGCCGATTTCACATCAGCCGGAATTGGAAGTTCTGCAATCGGTCTCGCTCGGCTCAATACTTCGTCATACCAAGAATCGAAAAACTTCAAAAACTGCCATTGCGTCCATTTATAATATGTTGGATCCGTCGTATTGATTTCTCGACTCCAGTCAAAGCTAAATCCAATCGCCTTCATCTGACGAGCAAAGGTTGCGACATTTTCAGCCGTCGCGTCCTGTGGCTTCACCTTATTCTTGATGGCATAATTCTCCGTTGGCAATCCAAATGCATCCCAACCAATCGGATAGAGAACATTTCTTCCTTCCATGCGACGCTTCCGACAAATCGCGTCAATCGCCGTATAGCTTCTGGGATGCCCGACATGAAGCCCGGCTCCTGATGGATATGGAAATTCGATCAATCCGTAAAACTTCTCGGAACTCCCGGCATCATTCGGCTCTTTTGCCTGATAGATCTCGGACGCCTCCCAAGCCGCCTGCCACTTCGACTCATAGTCTTTAAAATTTCGTTCACTCATAACTCAACCAAAGTAGCATAATCGCTTATGAGCGCAATACGTCAACCGGTTCATTTGACAAGATATTTGCGGCAAGCGTAAATTTGTAACATGAGAAATCGACGGAACCTGGTCAACATTCTCTTGAGCCTCATTAGCATGAAGGGCCGTCCTTAGTCGTTTTCAAAAATAAAAACGATTGAGGAGGGCTCACCAAGCGGTGAGGCTTTTTCTTTCTCTGCTCTTTTCAAAAACAAAGAGGGACGATGAGTCGCAGCATCCTTCAGCCCGAAACCCATGTACATGACATGGTCGCTCCGTTTCACTTCTTGAGACATCTCCGTGCTTGCGGACTCGGCAACTATCCGGCTCGCGCCATGGTCTGCATCGGAACAACCGTTACCGGCGCGGACACGGACGCTTGCCGGAAAGACCTGCTTCGCAATCACGAATTCAATCGCCGCGTACAGATCGGCGCGGACAAGCTTGTGATCGTGCACGGCGATGATCTCATGATGGGGCTCATCCGCGACGAGAACCTTCTCAGTCGTGTCCGCGCTTCCATCTTCGAACAACTGCGGCCATTGCGAATGTATCTCTCCCGAAACATGGACCCGCTCGTGAAAAAGCTGGGCCTGTCCTGGGAGGACGTGCTGACTCCCGACTGGGAGATCGCCGGCCGCTTCGACAATAAGCTGCAGATTCGGATGATGAGCCTCGCGCTCGATGGCGGCGGATTTACCCCGTGGCGCTACGTAAAGAGCGAAGACGCGCCTGAACTGTACCAAGCTCGGCGAGAAGTCCTGGAGGAATCCGATCTCTTCATTCCGACGGAAGTCGTATTTCTGAAGCGGCCGGACTTCGATGGCGGAGAGGGGATCTTTCGCTGGGATCCGCATACGCCGCCGAAAAAGCTCCGGTGTTTTCTCGACGAACATGCGGGCCACGATCTTCTGCTTGAAGCCGGGTACCCGCGCGACCTATTCGACATGCAGGAAGCTTCCGTACAGGTCGAAATCACGGAAGACAATTGGGAGCCGCTTTACCCGTCGCTCCAGATCACAAGCAATAACGCCCATTCCGGCAATGAACTCCTCATCGGAGAGCATCTGATTGAAGCGCATGTGTGGAAACGCATGTGCGAAATCCAGAAGCCCTTCTGCGACTATGCCGTCCAAAGCGGCTATGGACGCAGACGTCCGCGCCGCATGGGGTTCGACTATATGATCGTAAGAAGCATGGGAGAAACCCATGTGTTCTGCGGTGAGATCAATGCGCGAGACACGGCGCCGCAATATGCGTATGCCGTCGCTCAGCAAGCCGCGCCGCGCATCGGCGATCGAGCGGCCGTCGTCATGGAAAACCTTCCGGTCGCGAAATATCGAGACCATGAAAGTCTGGAGGCGCGGTTGGGAGAACTTCTCTGGAACGGAGAAACTTCTTCCGGCGTCCTGATCGGAAATGCCGGCTGTATCAGCCACGGCAAGGTCACCATGTTCTGTATCGGCAAAACGCTCGACGAAGCGCGCGCGACCCGCCAACGACTCCCCCCTCTTTGATTCTTTCCCTCACGACTTCGGTCGTGGGGGCTCGACCTCTGCTCTCAAATATTGAGGACAGAGTCACGAGCTATGTACAAAGAAACAAATATCCTTTTGCTCCAATTTCGCGATGATGAAATGCGTGCGCATGAGCAT
>CBDULO010000027.1:0-8247 GCA_965368095.1 uncultured bacterium
GAGGAATTGTTTGGATGACATCGGGGGGATCTCAAGAGCGCGTGACAAGCGCGAAAAATATTCTCAAAAATTCCTTTATCGGAATTATGCTGATTTTCTTCTCGTATACGATTATCACAATATTCTTCAGTTTTTTAAGCGGTTAATATGAATCAAATTTTACAAAAGCGCCTTTTTCTTGCGAGTATCGTTTTTCTTGCAAGTGCTCTTTTTCTTATATCGTATACGCCGGCTGCGTATGCCGCCGGGGATTATTGCTGGTGTATACGGCCGGACGGTATTTGTGAAAATCATCGCGTGAATGCCAGCGGAGAAGATATTGTCTGTGGTTCCAGCGGTGCGACGGGCTGTAGCGCATATTGCGCGTCTCGATCATCGGATGGCACATCATGGCGGGCGGCTCATTGCGATGAGAGCTATATCGCGCGTGAACGTGAATCTGCCGGTTCCGCCGCCTCGCCCGTTTGTCCACCATCGGATACCGCCACAACGGAAACGCCGGAAACTCCGACGGAAGAGACCGCCGCGCCGTCGCGTTCTCGTTCACCTTCAAGTTACGGATATAGAAATCCACTTGGCACCACAAATGTGAATA
Source organism: uncultured bacterium (assembly GCA_965368095.1). Classification (GTDB taxonomy): domain Bacteria; phylum Patescibacteriota; class Patescibacteriia; order 2-12-FULL-60-25; family 2-12-FULL-60-25; genus 21-14-all-47-17. The sequence continues at coordinate 596 of CBDULO010000027.1, forward strand.
CGGTGATCAATCGGATCATTCGCGCGGCCGTTGGTGTGGTTGGCGCCCTCTTTCTCGCGATGTTTGTTTGGGGAGGGGCGCTTTGGATGACTTCAGCGGGAGATCCTGAGAGAGTGAAAAAGGGTAAGCAGGCTTTGCTTAATGCTCTTATCGGCATGGTTGTCGTCGCACTCTCCTATACGATTTTGAATGTCCTTTTTGGCGTTGCCGGATCTCTTACCAGCTAGCCACATGCTTTGGTTCATGGATTGTGGGTAATCTGCTATAATTTCCACATCGTTCGAAAGAGCGGTTATCTATTCCAAACTTAGAAAGGGGGTGACAGAATGAACACACGCATGAGAAAATTTGTCGGCCTCGCGGCCACAGCTGCTCTCGCCGCTGGGACTATGCTTCCAGCCATCACTATGGCGCAGGGCCTGACAGCCAACGATCTTGGCGTCAATGCAATCCAAGATGATATCAAGCTCGGGTCAGGCGATGTACGTCAGACCGCGGCTCGTATCATTAATGTCGCTCTCGGTTTCCTCGGTATTATTGCCGTCGTAATCGTGCTCGTCGGTGGGTTTAAATACATGGTTTCCGGAGGCAATGAGGAAAAGACAACCGAAGCGAAAAATTTGATCGTGGCAGGTATTATCGGTCTTGCGATTATTTTATCCGCATGGGCCATTACCAGCTTCGTCATCAGTCAGCTCTTAACAGCAACGTCAGATGTTTAACGCGAGTCTTCGCCGGTAAAATCAAATGAAACGATTACTTACACAATTGGGTATAGGTCTCGTCATCGTAAGCGCGATGGCGGTGCCGGCGATGGCTTTGGCGCAACTCACGCCAGGGAATACGGGTCTTTCAACGGCCGCGGCAGGTTCAGGACTTCAAACGGACTGTTCGGGGTCGGAATGTCTCGCGCAAATTGTTGGGAGACTTATCAATGTGGTGCTTGGTTTCTTGGGAATCGTCCTTCTCGCTATCGTCATGTACGCCGGGTTTACCTGGATGACAGCCGGTGGAGAGGCGGAGAAGATTGCGAAAGCAAAATCCATGTTGGTGAATGCGGTTGCGGGAATTGTTATTGTCGCTTCGTCCTATGCTATCGCATCATTTGTTATTGGCCAGCTTGGAACCATTGTAGGTTCCGGGGGTTCGACGACAAGTGATAGTGGCGGCGGTGCTTCATGTGCAAGTTTCGACTGTGCTGGCTCTGCGGCTTTTTGCCCAGCTCCAGGAACAGCCGGCTGTGAAGACTATGATCGTTGTTGTGGCGGAGGCGGTGCGCCGTAAATATTAAGTTGCTAATTCATTAATTACAGAATATGAATGGATTGAAAAATTTCATGTATGGAACCGGAGTCGCGGTCCTCGGAAGTGCGCTTCCAATGATTGCACGGGCACAGGGCTCAAATCCGTTTCAGACGGCCGGTGATTTGGTTCAGAGAACCGGATCGGAGGCAGGTATTGAATCGGGGCGTGAGCTTCCGGAAATTGTCGGAAGCATCATCAATATTGTGCTTGGTTTCCTCGGTATCGTTCTCTTGGTTTACCTCATTTGGGGTGGGTTCAAGTGGATGACATCAGGTGGAAGTGAAGAAGGTGTCACGGAAGCGAAAACCATGATTCGAAATGCCATTGTGGGGCTTATCATCATTGTTGCTTCATACGCGATTGCCAACTTTGTCCTCACACAGCTTGTGAATGTGACGACCTAATTTCGTTGCGCAACGAAAGCAGAAACGCTCGGTTTTTCCGAGTGTTTTTGTTTTGAGTATTGACATGAGGTGCAAAGAATGGAACGGGGTATATAAGCCTCCCCTACCCCCTCCCTCAAACGGAGGGGAGCGGAGGACGCCAAAAAAAAGATTGTCATTTTAAAATTAAACCGGCATCTCAGACATAAACTTGTCATCTCGAACGCATGTGAGAGATCATCCTATCATTCGGAATATATGGATGATTTCTCGTCGCTTCGCTCGCTCGAAATGACAAAGATATTCGCTCACTTGAAATGACAAAGAAATAAAGAATGTCATCTCGAAGAAATGAGAGATCGTCCTATTATTCCGAATATGTGGATGATTTCTCTTCGGCTGTGCCGAAATCGAAATGACACTGGAAAAGAAAATGCCCTCGAACCGAAGTTCGAGGGCGAAGTTGTTGTCTCGGTACCGCCGAGACGGACGGGCTCTTTCGAGCAGTGTGACTCGGGAAGCTGCTGAGTGAGACTCAGTGGCACATCGAGTCGGTGATCAGGACGCGGGTACCGGGGCGAACCGTGATGATTCGTGCTCCTTGCCCATCCGGACGACCCACTCGTCCGGAGACGACCGAGTAGCAGGTCCAGCTGAGCTGACGACGCCCGAGTGAATCCGCAAGAATACGGTACTCACGCGTCGTGCCGGAGCCGGTCCAGCCGCCGGATCGAGTCGCCGGAAGAACCGGAACTTGAGTGATGCCACCGCCAGTATAGGCGGGGACCGAGAGGGGCATGCCACCGGCGATGGGTCGAATCATCTGTCCATCGAGCGCCAGGGCGATCGCGTATGCGCTGTTCACGCGTACGATGATCTCCTGACCGCCGGTCTGTCCTCCGTAGCGCTGCCACGGAGCAGATCCGCCGGCATAGGCTTGCGTTTCCGCGACCATTCCGGGAGGACCGAAGCCGCTCGTGGGCTGAGGCGCGGGAGGCGCCGCGGGCGCTGATGCTTGAGGCGCGGGAGCGGCCGGACGGTCGTAGTCTCTCGCGGCTTGGATAAGCCGATCGAGATCTCGACGTTCCTCTTCACGCGGTTGAGTGGTCGGAGCGGTAGGCGTTTCCACCCTGGCCGTTCGACGAGCCTCTGCCTCGATTTCGGCACGGCGCTGCTCGACTGCTCGAGCGATCGCTTCCTGCCGTTCGCTGTCGGAGACCTGGGAGTCGATGAGCCGACTCCGATCTTCCGAGTGCTGCTGAAGCTCTCGGTACTCGTCTGTCGAGATGACAGTCGTACCCTGTCGAACCTCGGCCGTGGGCGTGGTCGAGCGCGACTGAGCGGTGGTACCCGCACAGCCGACGATGAACATGGTGATGAAAAGGGCGATGAACTTGGTCACTGGACCGTCTCTTTCTCCCCGCTATTGCGAGGGTTGATTGCTAGAGTTCTTGGTTGTCGTTTTTGACAGCCGCTTGAAGAGAGAAATGATTTCTCTACTCAAGTGGCTGCCCGATCGAAGAGTATTCGACCGGGCAGAAGTGGGAGTTGAGCGGATGCGTCTATCGACGTCGGCGCACCTCCCGTCTGAGAGCGTGGACGGCGCGTCCTTGGCGATCGACTTGGTCCATGACCACATCGAGGTCGTCTTGGCTCGCGCAGTTCGCGCATCCGGTGGATGGGAGCGCCGGAGCGGTAACCGCTCCGGAACGACGCGCCTGTTCGCGCATCATGTCGGTTTGGACGACTGCTCCATGCGTACGAGGATCGTAGGTCGATCCCGCGTACTCGCTGACGAACATGGCCGGAGGGATTTGCATCCCCCCGTAGCCACCGGGCGCGACCTGCGGGGCGAGGCCCTGCTGGTACATGCCTTGCGGCTGAACGGTTGCCCGTTGGTAGGTGACCTGACCCCTGGGAGTCGTGCTGTTCGGGACGAACGGTCGGCGAGCCGTCGCACATCCCGAAGCGAGGACGAGGGCGAAGATGATGAACGCGAGGTTCTTCATCGCACACCTGCCGCGCCGCCGGTTCCGCTGAACGGAACCTGCTGGCCGTAGCCACCCCACATCATCCAGGGATTCTGGACGACGGTGGGTTGTACCGGCGCGACGGATTGACCGAGCGCCGATCCGGAGCTCTGTCCTTGGGCGAGCGACATGCAGTAGGCATGATCGTCCGTCACCGAGGACGGATGCTGCGGTGGAACCACGGCGACGAAGCCGCCGCCTTGGACGCTGGCACGTCGCGCATCTCGCCTTGCCGCGAGCTCCGCCTGGCGCTCACGTTGAGCGAGGCAGAGCCGGACGGCGTCGGAGAGCATGGTGCTCTCGACGGCCTCGACCGAGGGCGCCGAGGCGCTTTCGGCGGTCGTTCTGCGGAACGGCGTCCACTCGGACCGGGAGCTGTAGCTCCCACCGAGGGTCCCCGTCTGCGTCGAGGTGTAAGACCCGCAGCCCTGGCAGATCGCCAAGATGGAGACGCTCATCGCAATGAGTAGGCTCCATGCGAGGAGACCGCCCCAGAGTCCGACTGCGAGGCCGATTTCGGGGTCGTACTTGTCCTCGGAGAAGACGTAGTCGTCTCCGTGAATGGTGGCTTTCTTTTTGGTCACTATCTCAACTCCTATTGTGAGGGTACGTTTTGTCTACTTCTGAGAGATCGGCTCTCATTTTCGAACATACCAATATAGCATAAATAAACGATTTTGTCAACCGCTATGCATTTCTAAGATGGAAGTAAAAAAAGGCTAATATTAGCGTATTAGTCATCCCAGGCTTGATCTGGGATCCAGAAAAATCATGGATTCCAGCCTTCGCTGGAATGACAAAAAGACGATAATACACATTTTGTCAGGATCCATTGACAAAATGCCTTTTTTGTGCTATAAAGGGACGTTCATTAAAACAACTTAATGGACCCCTCACGGGTAAAATTCACACTTGCCGAAAGGCAGGGAGGTTCAATTGGCAAGAAGAAATGCTCGCAATATCGCGAGTTCAGAGGGGGTGGATTTTCTTGCGAGGCGTTTTGCCGAGTGGGGAGTCCGCAACCTACCCTCCGAATGGGTAACAGCGGCTGCAAAGAAGCTTCCAAAAAGGCTTCGTGAATCTGACGATATCCAGGAAGAGGTCGCTCGCGGTCTCGGTATCGTCGCTGCGCTCGGCTTCGGTCTCGATCAATCTTCACAGAACGCTTTCAGCGGGATGGTCGAAGAAGCGTTCGAGGAAATCGGTAAGCAGGCCGAACTTCACTCCGAGGGCAAGGAGCGAAAGAGTTATGTGCGTTTGCGCATGCAGAAACTCCGCGAAGACATCGAGAAGAAGCTCAGCCAGGGGCAAACCGGCAAGAGCATCATCGATGCCATCGCCGAGGATCTCTCGGAAGAGGATCAAGAGCGCTGGCACGCCATGTTCTACACATTTCCGCCGGCTCGCCACACGGAGTTCCTGGTTGAGATGGAGAAGCGTCGCGGTACCGCCGCACGCATTCGGCTCGTTCTGAGCACGCCCGCTCTGGAGCGCTACGAGGCTTTCCTCGTGATGCTCGAGCAGGCGTCGCTCCTCAAGGAGGAGAAGCCCGGTTTTCTCGACCAGGCGCTTTCGACCATTGGCGGATCTGTCGCGGATTTCGGTCCCGATGGCAAGCTCACCAAGGAATTCATCAAGGATCTCAAGGAGAGCACCGCAAAGATGCGGCGTGAACAGAGAGAGCGCCGCAAGCTGGGACTCTAGTTCCTTTATCTGCCCGGGCTCATAGAAATATGAGTCCGGGCGCCCACCAAAGCAGATAAAAAGTTATCTTCTTCGGCGGACAATTCTGTCCTCAGGTTCCTTTGACAACAAGAACTCATTACACCCGGTTTAGCCGGGGAAGGGAAATTCTGTGACAACTCAGAATCAGAACCAGGATACGGTGGCGAGTGCTGCGGTGGACTGGGGTCAATTCGTATTGGCTTCCGCCGTTGCCGCGGCTGGCATTGCCGGACGGCAGGCGATCGGAGCGCTTGGCGAGTGGTCCGCTGCGGCTATTCGTGAAGCATACGATACGGCCTCGCTCTGGTGGCATCACGACTTCACCGTGCATATGCGCAAGTGGCTCAATTTCGCCGCTTGGGTGAATGCGGGCTATGCGATGATCATTTTCGCTTACGGCTTCGTTCATCTTCCGATGGGCTGGCCGTGGGTGCTGAACGTCGTCTACTTCACGCTCGCTTGTGTAGGCGTTTTCTTCATCAGAAGACGCTACAATGAGATGGAGAGCGTGAAGCCTCTTAGTGAGGCACAGCGCAAAGAATGGCTTTCTACCGAGGCCATTCGCATCCCGCAGTTCCATGCCAGGCTCGTCCAAGAGCTTGGCGCACCGATGAATGCGGTCAACCAGGCTCGCCTCATCGAACTCATGCAGGAGACGGGCCTCGATCGCGAAGCGCTCAGAGAGTCACTCGATCTCGAGCTCGGTTTGACCATCGATCCGGTGGAATTCCGGAAATGGCTCAAGGTCAATACCAAGGGCGTGGTCGAACAGCGTCGCGCGCTCAAGGCGGCCTTCGGCGAGAACGGCGAGCTCGGCATGGGCACCGCCTCTCTTATCGTGGCGTCCTATGGCGTGCATGCCATCCTCGTTCTCGGCCTCGCTTCCTGGTCATATGCGCTTGGAGCGACCATCGGGAATATCGCGGGGCTGATGGTTCTGGGCGTTACGCTCCTCTTCCTCTCGGGGATCGCCATCTCGGCTGTCTTGACGCTCGTGAAGCTGTTGGCGGTGAATCTCATCGGCTACGGCAATGCGATGTTCAAGGGGCTGTTCGAGATCGGTTTCTCCGCCGCTCCCTTCATTCGGGACAATGAGGCAAAGGACCTCATGCCGAAGATTCAGTACGCGGATGTCTTCAAGACCTTCGTGACGATCGCGGCTACGTTGCCCGGGCTCTTTATCCTGGTGACGATTGCGCTCTTCCTGACGTTCCCTCATCCGGTGACGTGGACGGTCGCGGTCTTCATCTTGGTGCTGGTCGGCTTCGGCGGACTCACCTCGCAAGCTTTCGGTAATGATATTACGGAGAGCAAGAAGGCCACTGGCAAGTTCATCGCGTTCATCATTACGTGCATGGCGTTCTACTATGCCTGTGCGTATCTGAATGAAATCGGCTGGTTCACGGGTGTGGATACCTATCTCGAGGGGACGGGGCTCTATCGCTGGTGGAATGCATTCGCCGGCATGGGGCTTTGCGCCTTCCTCGGACTTCTTCCGGCAGTTCTGCTTGCCATGTACGGAATCAGCAAGATTCCGAGCGAAGGCAAGTGGCTGAAGCGGATCAAGTACGGCCTCATGGGTCTTTGCGGACTCATTCTGCTCGCGGCTGGCTTCGGTCAGATCGCTCATCTTGCCGGGATGGACGCTTATGTCGGTAACGACCATCCTCCGACTCTGGAGGAGAGGCGTACCGATGCCGAGCGTATCCTGGAAGAGATGCACGATGAGATTCGCCAAGAGCGCGAGGCTCGTGAACGACGCGAGCGTGAAGCTCGGGAGCGAGCGGCACGCGCACAAGCTCGGGCGGACGCCGCTCGTCGCGCGGCACTTCGCCGTGAAGCCGCCGCTCGGCAGTCCCGTTCTCATCGGGGCCGCCGTTCGCGTCGAGTGGCTCGGTCTGCTCAGGTCGCTTCTTCCGGAAACCTCCCGACATGTCAGGAGTTGAATCCGGAAGGCGACGAGGTCTATTGGGCGCGTTCCCGCGCTCGAGGCCGCTGTCGCTAGCACTTTCACAAGCTCTGTTTGAGCCCGCATCCGGCGGTACCGGATAACTCTACTAACGTCCGCTTCAGATTCTATCTGGGGCGGGCGTTTTCAATTACAAAAACATATACGGGATTCTCGCCTTCGCGGGAATGACACGAAACACGTATAGTTGTTTTATGAAAAGAGTGCTGGAATCACTGATCGTCTTTCTTTCTTCAGGTC
>CBDULO010000028.1:0-8192 GCA_965368095.1 uncultured bacterium
TATGAACATAAAGCTCAATTCCACTTCCTTTTTTCTTTTTTCAGGAGTGATCATTTTTTTCCTTCAGCAGGCGACCGGGGTTCGGCCGCTTCGGTTTTCGAATGATGAATTGATTACATGGCTTCTTCTTTTGGGCCTGTATTTTGTCGGTATCACGATTCTTTTTATAAAAAAGCGATGGCATGTCCGAGTCTTGCTCGAATTATTCGCGCTCTTCTTTATATTTCAGGGATTGTGGATTGGTTTGCGCTGGGGGTTTTCATTTTCCGTTTCTTTTGGCATGTTATTTCTTTTTCTCGCATTTTTTCTTTCCAAATCCGCCACAATACGATTTATTTTATACGTTTTAGGAGCTTCAATATTCGCCATGGTATTTGCTTTTATTCTGCCGCCGCCGCACCTTCTCCTCCTCTTTGGGGGACTGCTCATTTATGATACATTGACATTCCGTGAAGACATGGATGCGCTGAATATTGGAAGGAGATTTCGTTCATTGCAGATTGAAAAGGGAGCGGGCGCATTGCCGCTTTCATATCATCTTTTCCCTCTCTTTTTTCTTGTGCAAACCATGTATATTCATCCGGGGATCGGGATTGTCCTTGGGATTCTTTTTCTCATCGGACTCTCGGAGCCGCGTACAGATTTTCGGAAGATAGCCTTTATTTACGCGCTGGCCTTATTATTCCCGTATAGCCTTTCGATTTTCTTATACATGTATGCGACGTAAACGATTTCAGATCATTCTTTTCGGACCGCAAGGATCGGGAAAAAGCACGCAAGGAAAACTTTTGTCCGAGTATTTTCAAGAGCCGTATTATAGTTCCGGGGATATGTTTCGCAGCGAGATTCAAGCGAAAACGCATCTTGGAAATATGGTAAGCGAATATGTGGGGAGCGGGATGCTGGCGCCCGACGAACTCGTCGATGCAATCATGAAAAAGTATTTATCCGCGGATGATTTTTCGGATGGGTTTATTCTTGACGGGTACCCAAGAAATGTCGAACAAGCGACAACGCTGGATAAAATACAGAAAATTCATTTGGCGATTCAGTTGAAACTCACGGATGCCGCGGCCGTGAAGCGTCTTGGCGGGCGTCTTCAATGTGAAAAATGCCGTGAATTATTTCACGAAAGCATTTTGCCAAAATCCGATCGAGGGCATTGTACGGTGTGCGGAGGGAAGCTTCGTAAACGCGATGATGATAAAGAGGCGATTATTCGCAAGCGGCTTGCCGCATATCGATTTATGACGGAACCGATGGCGCGCTATTATCGCGAAAAGGGCGTTTTGCTTGCGGTAAATGGCGGCCAGGATATTCCTGATTTATTTGAAGAACTGGTGAAGAAAACCACGCGACTTGGCTTTAAGCCGGCGCATTGATTTATTTCGCTTTTTAAGATACAAGAGGGCCATGAGTTTATATAAAACAGACGAAGAAATCGAGAAATTGAAGCGCGGCGGGATGATTCTGTCGGGGATTCTTCGAGATCTTCGTGCGCAATGCATTGCCGGAGCGAATACAGCCGATTTGGATGCATATGCAAAACAAAAGATGAAGGAGGCTGGTGGAACGCCGTCATTTTTGGATTATAAAATTAATGAACAAGATCCCGGATTCCCCGGCGCCGTATGTATTTCCATCAATCATGAGGTGGTTCATGGGATGCCTGTTCCGGGACGTATCGTTCAAGATGGAGATATTGTCGGGTTGGATATTGGTATGTGGTATGAGGGGCTTTGCACCGACATGGCGACAACGGTGATTGTTGGGGAAGTTTCTGAAGAGGTGCGGAACCTTGTTTCTCATACGCGCGAGTCGCTTGTGCGGGGTCTTTCCGTCATTCGCGATGGGGGGAGGGTTGGTGATATTGGCGTCGCGGTTGAAGCATATGTGAAGCCGTTTGGATATGGCATTGTTCGCGATCTTGTGGGGCATGGTGTTGGACATGCCGTGCATGAGGAGCCGCAGGTGCCCAATCATAAAGATAGGTCTGCCATGAAAATTCCGTTGAAAAAAGGGATGGTGCTCGCGATTGAGCCTATGATGACGCTCGGTACGCATGAAGTGGCGCTTGAAGAAGATAAATGGACGATTTCGACGGCTGATAAAAGTTTAGCGGCGCATTTTGAAGTGACGATTGCCGTCACGGGAGATGGGTACGATTTGATTACGCCTTGGCCAGACGCTTGAGAACAGGCTTGAAAAACAGCGTTTTTATGCTAGGCTCTTTCCACCGGAAGGGAAGGAGCTCTTTTCATGGCTGCTTTTAATCCATTCGATAGGGAAGAGAAGTTCGTTGTTCGTACGAAGTACGGCAAGAAAACAGTGCGTGCTGTTCCGCTTCTCCGTAGCGGCGGGGTGATTTTTCTTTCGAAGAAATGCAAGCTCGGCCGCGGGGACAAGGGGGTTCGCGTTCCAACCGGGACGCCGATTGTCCGCCACCTTGATCTTGCTTGCCGGACAAAGGGCCGTGTCACGCATATGGTTGTGAAGGATGGGCTGTACCGTCTCTTCGCCCAGGCGCAGCATGTGGCGCATGGGACCGAGGCGGACTTTGTTCGGATGACCGTCACCACCGAAGATCTCAAGGATCTCACGGAATTCATTCGCACGGGCGGTCAGCTTTCGCTTGATCACCACGAGCGCATTGCCGAGCTTCTTGACTCGATAGGCGACGAGCTCGACGTTCCGAAGCGGAATGAGCATAAGCTCACGTCAGCCGCTCGCTCGAAGAAGGCGGCGAGAACGCGATATCGCGATGGACGAGTGAAGCCCGGTCCGGGACACTTCGTTGCGCGTGCCGCTGCCGTGCATTCCGCGAAGCGCGTTCGCGAGCTTCAGGAGATGGCTCCGGCGGTAACGCATACCATGTTCAAGATTTATGAGCTTCTGGATCGCTTTCACAGGATCCTGGCTCGAATCTGGCGCTACTTCACTTCTCAGGAGACTGAGGCAGAGCTTCCGGTTCCCGTCCTCACCGCGATGGAGCGGTTGACGAGAAATAGGGATTCCGTACATGGTTCGTGCGCGACTCTGGAGGCGTTCGAAGTTCGGTTGCATGAGCTGTATGTGCAGCCGTTTACCGAGCTTTCCGGCCGCTTGATCCGTGTATTTGCGGGACTGCGGAAAGCTATTCTGCATCACCGACGTGATCGAGTCATCGAGTTCGTCAGAGAATCTCGGATGATTCTTCGCCGTCTCAGGATGATTCGGTATATCGAGCTTAGGCTCTTGCCGATGATTCCGGGTGGGGGCGGTATTTCTTCGCGGGATGTACTGCTTAAGCGGCATACCAAGCTCATGGCGCGTCTGCGCGACATGAAGGATCATGAGCTGGACGTGAAGCTTCGCGAAGAGAGCATCGACTATCTCGAGCTCTTCAGCGAAGATCTTGAGAATGATGAGCCCGAGGGAGCGAAGCGCCACCTGAAGGTGCTTGGTGCAATTCTCGCCACGGCTTGAATGGGTTCACTTTACTGACCGCTCTCTTCGGAGGGCGGTTTTTTCATATGAAAAAGCTCCGAACAAGTCGGAGCTGAGGCAGGGGCGGGAATGGAATTCACTGTGTGAAGTAGGTATAAGCCATCATTGCGATAATGATGAGTACGGACAATAGAGCGGTGAGATCGCTGAGTCGAGATGGTTTGCCCTCATCATCATGAATATGAATGTGCTTGCTTGTACGATCTTCCTCATTCATTCGCTTCTCCCAAGAAGTATCATTCACGTATTAAAATGAATTGTCAACTTGACGGGAAATATCTCAACTGAAAGCATGAAGTCGTTCCAAAAAAGGGGAGAAAATTGCAAGAAACATTTTGGAATCTGTATGCGCGTCTGTACGACCGGCTGTCGATTCTTCAGCCGTATGAGGAACTGCAAGAAACTGTGCTGGAACAGCTCGGAAGTTTGCCGCCCAATGCCCGTATTTTAGACGCGGCAAGCGGGACTGGGTATCTCTTCATGAAGCTGGTAGAGCGGTATCCGCTGGCTGAAATCTTTGGTATCGAGCGCTCGGTACCCATGGCTCGTCAAGCACGGCGAAAGCTGGATCGTCACCGTTCGACTGGAAAGCTTGGGTATCGCGCTCGCATTCTTGAGCTCGACTTGAACCGGTCACTGAATAGTGATGAGGGTTGGAAGGACGATTCGTTCGACGCCATCGTGAGCGTGAATACGCTCTACGCTCTTTCGGATCCGGAAGCCTTTCTTCTGGAGTGCCGCCGCCTCCTTGCTCCCGAGGGTCGTTTCGTGATCGTGAACCCGTGGGTGGCCGAGCCGCAGCGAGTTCTTATCGATCATATTCGTCATATGCTGTTCTGGGGAGATGCGAGAATGATCGTTCAGTTCATCCTTGCTTCGCCCGAGATTGCTGCTGTCTATGCCATCAATATGGTTATTGCACAGCAAGCCAAAGACATGACCTATCATTTCTACGCTCCGGAAGAACTGAAGGAATTGGTTGAAAAGGTGGGCTTCACTGTTCGGCATTTTGACGAATCGGCATATGCGGGAACGTGCTGTTTGGTTGCTGCAACATGAAAAGATCTGAAGCCGCTCTGAAAAAAATCGGGGCGGCTTTTTTCGCGCACCCCTGCATCGTGGTATAATCTTCGAAGCCGTTACCAACCGGGGGGTTACATGGCTCACAAGAAGGCAAAGAAGTACGCAGATAAGGAGGCGTTCTCCTCTGGGTATTTCCAGAAGGTTCGCCCCGAGAAAGTACCCGTTTTGGGTTCAGAAGAGTACGCGCATCTGAGAAAAAAGGCTGGTCGCCTTTACATCGATGATGATCAGAGCGGGGTGAGGGAACCGGAATACAGTCTTACCTGTATGTATCCGGAACATCAACACCGCTTTGAGCTTTTCGAAGCAGGTAGCGAAGCTGAAAAGCAGACAACATTTCGTATTCGTCATGCTGCTTACTGTGGCGAAGGTAATCCTCTTCCCGCACAGCCCGACGGGCTTGAGAGAGATATCTACGACGAGGAAGCTATTCATGTGCTTGCCCGGCTAGATGGCGTCTCGATTGGTACAGTTCGGACCACGTACATGTGCAACGATCGATTCGTCATCGAGACGTTCGTAGAGGACGGTGAGCCGGTCATTAAGATCCCGCCCGAACTTCCACGTCATCTGATGGCGGAACCGAGTCGCTTGGCGATTGATAAATCGCTCATTCCGACCTGCGTTTACAGCCCGCTTCTTTCGGTGGCGCTACACCACAGGAACTATATTGCTGGTGTTCGAGCCGGCCTGAAGTACTGGGTGATGGAGCCCAATCAAAAAAACTTGCGTATTATCCGACGACTTGGTTGGAAAACGCATTCGCTCGGAGAATTCGAACATCACGGTCAGCAATTTGAGGCATCTTGGATTCTGCTCGAGCCGTCGTCGTTTTCCTGGCAACTCAATTCGTGAGTTTCTCCCGCACCTTCTTCTAGAGGGTGCGGGTTTCGTCTTTTTTTGTTATTCTACTCAGGTACCTAACCGTTCTTTCCTGTGATCTTTATTGGAGCTTTGCAGATAATGACCTTCTTGGCGAACTTGGCGCTGGGCTTTTCGGTTTTATTGAAAAATCCTAAATCAAAAGAAGGTCGAGCATTCGCGCTTGTCGCTTTTGCAACTGCCGGCTGGATCGTTTCCTTATATCTCATGATTTTCAGTCAGCTGGACACCCTGCTGATTGGAAGAATCACATTTGTATTTGGTTCAAGTATGCTTGCCGCTCTTTTGTGGTTTGTATCCGAATTTCCTGAAAGAAATAAACGTTCAGCGCTGATTAGAAGACTTGCCTTGGTCTTAGGGATGTTCTTCTTCTTTTTATCACTATCGCCTTACATGATCCTTTCAGCGGAAATTCGTGTTTCTGAAGGCTTTGCTTATATTTGGGGGGATTTTGGAAAAATCTATTTAGCGTGGTTTTTATTCTACATTTTTACCGTAGGATATACCTTTGTGCATGCCTGGCTCAGGGTCAGAAAAACAAGTGGAATTAAACGACGTCAGTATAGAGCGCTGGCACTAGGTCTAACTCTGTTTTATGTTCCGATGGTTGTTACGCAAATTGTTTTACCAGCGATTGGGCAATTTCAATGGAATTCGCTTGGTCCAGTCTTTTCTATTTTCGCAGTTATATTCATCGCGCAGTCTATGCTTTCCTATCGGGTATTTAATTTCCGATGGGTCTTTAAATGGGGGCTTATCATCCCTGCAACCGTATCAACCGTAGTTGGATTCATTGCCTTTGGGGCGTTCTTATTGGCGCCAGTAATTAGCCCAACATACTCATCGCTTATTACTGCGATTATATTAACGATAATTTATAAACCTCTTTTTCGTTTTGTTGATGTATTCGCTTCGCGGATCGTTGGTCGTGGCTCATATGTCTTTGATCATGCCGTGCTTGAGATTTCAAGACTCTCTAGGGAACACCTTGACCTTCAGAAGCTACATTCACGCCTTGGAAAACACTTGAATCAATTTTTTCATCTAGAAAGATATGCGGTGTTCACCTTTGTACCGAATGAAACCAATATTATCGGTGCGCATATCAGGGGTTTTGGCAAGGGCTTAGAAGCGGTCGTCCCAGACTTTGTTAAAGCTTCATCCGAATATGACATGGGTATTGTGGAAAGGGATGAGCTTATTTGGCGCATAAAATATCAGGCTGATCCATCACATATCAAACGTGATAAACGCATGAGCGAGCTTCTTACTCGTTGGAAGGTCGATATGGTTGTTCCGTTAACCATTAAAAAGAGATTGGTGGGCTTGCTCTTACTTGGTCCAAAAACCTCAAAAGAACCACACGGAAACGAGGACCGGAGGCTTATTGAGGTTATCGCTGGAATGGTTACGCCTACGTTTGCTAATGCTGCTCGTTTTGAGGCAATGAAGCTCCTCTACGAGCAGTTGCAGGAGGCCGATAAAATCAAGGGCGAGTTTATTGATGTGGTTTCGCATCAGTTCAGAACGCCGCTTACTTCCATCATGTGGGACGTGGAATTAGCATTAGACGCAAAACCAAGGCCCGTTTCTGTGAGAAATGGACTCGCGAATATCCACCAGCGAGCGAACTTTTTGCGCACGGTGCTTTATCAAATGTTTGATCTGCTTGAACTCGAAAATAATAAGATGCAGTTCATGGATGAAGTTGTTGATTTGTCCCCGCTTATTGAAGAGGTTTCCAGTAGAAATAAAAGCTATTGCAAGGAAAATGATGTATGTGTAGAAACCGATCTCGTGCCGATGAAGGTTCGCGCGGATAAAAGACATCTTTTTTCTGCCGTGGAGGCGATTGTTGAAAATGCCTGTGACTATTCAAAGCGCGGCGAAACGGTCACGGTCAAGACGGAGCTGGATCATGAAAATGAGATGGCTGTCATCTACGTTCGCGATAAAGGAATCAGCATGGATAAAACAACCATGAAGCATATGTTTAAAAAGTTTTATCGCGGGAAAGCGGCGAAAAAGATGTCTCCAAATGGAACGGGGATTGCACTTTTTCTTGCGCAGGAATTCTTGCGCCGCATGAATGGAAGTATTTCCGTTGTTTCGAAAGTTGGGAAGGGGACGGAGTTTACCTTGAAAATCCCGCTCGCTTTGAGAGACTAGTCGGCCGTGTAATTTGACGGCTCATATACATTTCGCGCATTCCAAAGAATCCATCCGCTTACTCCTGCATCACGTGCGGCTTGTATCTGCGCTTCGATTCTCGCCGGAGTGTATACGGCGCCAATATCAAAGTCTTGTAACCATGGGCGGAATCTTGGCCGGCTTATTTCCGGCTCAATAAAATAGTCTGTTTCTAGAATTTCTGCGCCTTTATCAAGTGAGCGTTTCACGATTTCATACGGAGCGAGCGCCGGATTGGGAAACCCTTGAAAATTTGGTGGATAATGCGATGGGTATACCATTGGCGAGACGAAATCTGCATTCGGATAGACGTCTTCGAGGCGCTGACCGATATTGAAATCCGATGTGGACCAGAATGTCATGCCGAATACATCGAATGAAATAGGGATCCCTTCATGGCGCAATGTCCCCATGTCGTCGAAAAATTTCCGCATGATTTCATATTTTGGTTTTGTTCCGTCGTATTGCGTGTATTTGATGGCGGAAAGGGCGCCGTCAGAAGCAAAGCGAACATAATCAAATTGAATTTCATCAAAACCCATGTCATAGGC
>CBDULO010000029.1:0-8107 GCA_965368095.1 uncultured bacterium
CCAATCTCTCAATAAAAAAGAATTGGAAAAGATCGTGGACTTACAGCTCCTCGAAGTGCAGAAACGTCTCGAAGAAAAAATGATCAAGCTTGAATTCACCGAAAAAGCAAAAAAACTTATTACGGAAAAAGGATATGATCCCAGCTTTGGCGCAAGGCCGCTAAAGCGAGCCATTCAAGAGCTGGTTCTTGATGAGCTCGCACTCAAAATCGTGGAAGGCAAGGTACAAGAAGAACAGACAGTAAAAGTTGATGCAGTGAAAGGCAAGATAAAAATGACCATTTCATAAAACGAGCCCATATGGGCTCGTTTTAGTTTGCCGCCAAATATGTCGCCACAATGCAAGCCGTCTCCCCTCTCAATATTCGCGGACCAAGAGACGTGATTTGGCAGACCTTGGATGCCGCTTCAACCTCTTCATCTGTCCACCCGCCCTCAGGACCAATAAAGAGACCGATTTTCGCATCAGATGATTTCACTCCGGTGAGGCGGTCCTCTGTATCCGTGTGAAAAAAATAATTTTCAGTATTTGCAGCATGCTCCAAAGCATCCTCAAAAGACAGCGGCTCATGAATCGTTGGAATTCGCCCACGCCCGCTTTGCTCGGCCGCTTCTTTGGCGATCTCCTGAAGGCGCGAGCGCTTCACGCCTTTCTTGACTGTTCGATCAGTAATGAGCGGCACTATTTCGCCAACACCGCATTCCGTTGCCTTCTGAATAACCCAATCAAAATGATCTTTTTTTAAAATGGCCGCATATAGACAAATATCTCGCTCCGATTCGCCATTCACCTGCCGCACCTCCCCGATACGTTCAAGTGAGGCCGTCTTTTTTTTCAGTGAGATAAGCTTGTACACGCCCTCCCTCCCCTTTCCATCGCAAAGAATCAGCTCTTCTCCGGGCGCAAACTTCAATACTTTTTCCCACTGGTGCAAGAGGTTAGCATCATGAATCTCAACTCGCGCGTCAAGATCAATTTCAAGGATAAATCGATGAACCTTTTTCATACGAGCTTTTTACCATACCCAAATAAAAAAAGAAGAGGTTTATTTCCCCTTCTTTATTCCTTTCTTGATCTCAGACTCGATCCCTTTCCATCGCCCCATGAGGAATTTCCGCGCCTCCGGAACTTCTTTTTTCGCGAGCTGCTTTGATTTCGTATAGTAGTTCAATACATGATCTACGACATCTTCATATCGCTCCTTTGTAAGCTCTTGTCCGTCTTTAAGCTTCTTCATGACTTGCCTCTGTAAAACAAGCGCGCGTTTTTGCGCGTCCTTGGTAAGTTCCTTCCCTTTGCGAGACTGCATGAAAAGTCCCGTCGCCAAACCGAGAATAGCTCCGGCGGCAAGCCCGGCTCCCAAATGAGATGACTGTTTTTTTGATGGTTGATTTGCCATAAAAAATATTTAGTAAATAACAATTCAAGTGAAATATAACACGAATGCTTCTCCCGTGCGAGACAATCTCTTTAATGATAGGATGGGTGATATATGCCCACAAAAACAAAAAAAGCAAAGTACGACTTAATCACCGTCGGCGACTCTTGGCTGGATGTCTTTCTCGATATCGATGAAGCGACGCTCTCCTGTGAGCTGAAGAAAGAGCAATGCCTCCTCTGCTTCGACTATGCCGATAAAATCCCGGTCAAAGAAGTTGTCACCGTCGCCGGAGCCGGCAATTCATCGAATGCCGCCGTGGGGGGAAAGCGCCTGGGCATGAAGTCCGCCATCGTGAGCGTTCTCGGCGCGGATAAAACCGGTGATGATATCGTTCAACATTGGAAAAGTGAAAAAGTGGACACGGCTTTTGTGACGCGAGACAAAAAAAATGGAACAAATTACGCGACGGTGCTCAATTTTAAAGGTGAACGCACCCAGCTCATTCACTCTGAAAAGCGAAAGTATACCTTGCCCCAGCTTGGCACAACGGATTGGATCTACTATTCCGCCATTGGACCGGGTCATGAGAAGCAGGAAAAACAACTTCTGAAATATCTGAAGGAAAATCCGCATGTAAATCTCGCCTTCAACCCGGGAAATGATCAACTAACTCGCGGCTTGCAAAGCCTTAAACCGATGATAAGCCGGTCTAGTTTATTCATTGTCAATCGTGAGGAAGGAGAACATCTTCTTGAACTCGCCAGACGGCCAATCCATAATCTCCTCTTGAATTATATTCAACTTGGCGCGAAGAATGTGATTATTACCGATGGTCCAAACGGCTCTTATGGAACGGATGGAAATGAAATTTGGTTTCATCCAATTTTCCCCGGACCGATGAAAGAGCGCACGGGCGCCGGCGACAGCTATACCATTGGAACATTATACGGTCTCTTTGCCGGAAAAAAATTGCCGATCGCCATGGGATATGGAACAGCAAATTCATGGAGCGTTGTTCAGCATGTCGGTCCGCAAGCGGGGCTTCTCACAAAAACGGAAATAGAAAAAACACGAAAAAAATTCGCCAAGCATAAGCCGAAACAGCAAAATCATCTTGCGAATGTATAAAGACTCGAAACTATTTTGATATGGACGCCTTGATCCTCCGTCCAAAAATATTCAAAAGCGCGGGACTCACAATGACCGTGACGATACTCAGAGCCACCATGGCGGTAATAAGTCGCTGATCAATAACGCCAAGAGTCAGCGAGGCAAAGGCGACCGCAAGCGTTGTGGAAAGCTGGGGCACGGATGAAATAGCAAACAGCATGGACTGATCCGAATTAAAGCCTACGAACCGAGCGCCAATCCACCCGCTCACAAGCTTGGAAAGAACCGAGCCAAGAATGATCGCCGCGACCAGGCCGATCATATTGCTAAAATCGAGGAATACATCCAGATCGGTTTGCGCACCGACAATAATAAAGAAAACCGGAATAAAAATTCCATAACTGATGGTTCTGATTTTATCTTTTAAGCCGTCTTCTTTAATCGTATCCGAAAGAATCAGCCCGGCAAAAAATCCGGCAATAATGGGGTGAAGTCCCAAAAGCTCAAAACCAATCACCATGCCGATAAGGATTAATAATGTCGCGCGAAATTCTTGTTGAAAAAGATCTTTTCCTCTATGTGAAGTTTGAATAAAAAAGGCTTCAATTTTTGGAATGAGATACCTTGCCAAAAACAGAAGGCCAATGACTAAGGGATAAAAAATCACCAGAGGCAAGCTTGTCACCGGACTGACGCTCTGTAAAACGATGGAGAGAAGAATGAGGCTCGCGATATCCTGAAGCACGGTCGTCATCACAACAGACTGTCCAAGCCGCGTATCAAGAAGCTTAAATTGTTCAAGCGACGGAATGACAATGGCGATAGATGAGGAAACAAAGATAATTCCCACAAGAAGCGCCGAGAGCAATCCATAACCGAAAAGGAAAGCGAGAATGATCCCCGTAATAAACGGCACAGCTCCATTAATAAATGCGAGCCAGACAAGCTCCTTTTCAAATTTTTTAAATTGATCAAGCCGCGTTTCAAGACCAGCCATGAACATAAGAAAGATGAGCCCCAGCTGGCCAAGAAAATCGACCGTCGGTGAAATTGGAAGAATATCAAGCGCATGCGGGCCGACAAGCATTCCTCCCAGAATAAGACCTACAACCCAAGGAACATGCACACGACGAAATACCATCGATATAAATACACCGACAAAAACGACGAGAAAGAACGGCAGAAATTCTTGCATGAACTGAGTATATTGTAACCCGTTCTTAAAACAAATCAAAAACCTGCCGGCAAGGCAGGGTTCCGATTTGGTGCCCAGGGAGGGACTCCTCTTCCCCCGACTCTCGCAACCCGCAAGCGGGACCCGCTCAAGTCTCCTCCAGAGCCGGCCGCATTCACAACATGCCACCGGCATATTGTTCGGTGTCGGCTTCGAATCCGACGCCAACATACCAAATAAAACAAGCAGGATAAACCTGCCTGTCTTATTTGGTGCCCAGGGAGGGACTCGAACCCTCATGTCTTTCGACCACGGATTTTAAGTCCGTTGCGTATACCATTCCGCCACCTGGGCACGGCCAATTTTTAACATAATAATGCTCTTTGTAAAAGATAAAGCCTTCGACCGAGGTCGAAGGCCAGCGAGCTCAAAGATGGCTCAGAATCTTGAGAAGAAATGCCTCGGAAGACTCCACTTCATTCAGAGAAGGAGCTTCCAGAACAACGAAATCACTCCCCTTCGGAATGACTCGGCGTATGGATCGAAAGATCCTCTGCTCGAAGAACGCCTCTCGACTTTCCTGGATGACCCCCTTGTCCAGCACCGCATGAACGACGCTATCCTCACTCACCGCAAGAGCAACATGCCCGATACGAAAATCCTCATCTTCAATCCAATAGCCGGTCTCGGCATCAGTGAAGATGAGATCGCCCGGATGAAGATCACCGGGGGCAATGGTGCTGCCGGGAGCATGCTTTTGCTGTGAGATGGCATAGCGCGGCATTCGAATGCCACATCGACCATATGCCCACGACGTAAGACTTGAGCAATTGAATACGTCCGGCGCATCGGACATGAGCGCGCGCCGCCTATACGGCTTTCCGAGCTGCTCAAGCGCCTCCCGCACAGGATTCGTTTCGATGCGTCTGAACCCCTCTTCTTCCGTGAGGATTTTGAGGAGCTTTTCTCGACTCTTCCGTTCGTCTTTATCCAGCTTGAGATCGATCTCGTCCAAAAGAAGCGCGCAACGCTTCCCTACCGACAAGTAGTTGTGAGCCTGTCTCTTCAATGTTCGCCTCCCGCGAAAATGGTTATCTTAATTTCGATGAAAAGTCAATGATCGACCCTGCAATATCTTTCTTCGTTACAAGCTCCAGCTCTTTAAATCCGGGATTCGAATTCACCTCCAAAAGCAATGGCCCGGACTTCGTTCGCAAGAGATCAATCCCTGCGATATCCAAATTGAATTCCCGAGCAACCGACAAGGCAAGGTGTGTTTCCTCCGAACTCAACTCGGTCGCCTTGCCCTTCCCTCCAGCGGCAACATTCGCCCGCACCTCTTGCGCGCTCGCGCGACGCTCCATCGCCGCAATGACTTCACCCCCAAGAACAAATACACGTACATCGCTTCTTCCCGCTTCAGCAATAAATTTTTCAAAAATCATCGGATTCCCATCTCGGATATCCAGATAATCGACAATAGGCTGAAGCGTCTCCTGATTCTCCGCATAAAACACGCCCACTCCATGCGTGCCGAAGGCTAACTTTACAATGAGCGGGAAACCGAGACGACCGGCCGCTTCGCTCGCATGCTTTCGACTTTTCACAATCGCCCACTCCGGAATAGGAAAACCGGCGGCCTGAAATTGCAGATGTTGTTCCAACTTATTTTTTGTTGCCGTCACCGCTGCATTTCCGTTCACGATCTTATGGCCCGCCTGTTTCAAAATACGAATCACATATTCATGAAGGCTCGGTTCTTCAATAAAATTCGGACGATAAATAAGCGCGTCAAAACTCTCAAAAGGCACCCCTTCATAATAGATGTCATATCCTTCTTCTTTTGCCTGAAAAACAAATCGCGGCGTATAAAGCTTTCGGACGGAATGACCACGTGAAATGGCCGCCTCACTCAATCGGCCAACGTTTGTATATTGTTCATTTTTTGGGTCCGAGCAAACAAGTATTCCGATGTTCATATAAGCGCTTTCTTCATATACGTGCCAACAAGATCATATCCTTTTTTCCGATAATACCCGCGTACGCCAATCCCGCTAATCACAGATATTGAATCATATCCGCGTTCATTTGCAATTCGCTCCGCATCTTCCATCAGTTTTCCGCCTAAGCCCTTGTGCTGAACAGCGTCATCTTTATCTTCTCCCAGGGCAAGCGCCTGCCCATATGTATGAAGCTCACGGACAAAGGCTGATCCATCCAATTCAGAAAAGTGCGCTCGGATTTCCGTTAGCCACCGATTTGTTTTTTCATCGCCAAATATCGCTGAATGATCGGGCAAGCGCAATCTCAAAAATGCGAGCACCGTCGTTCGCTCCGGATCTTCATAAGACAAAAACAATTCTGTCCCGCCGGCATTCTCATATTCCTCAATGAACAATTTAGGCACGACAGAAGCATCGAGTGGCGGACGATGCCCCGCTTCACGCACGCGCAAATCCTTCTGCTCAATTCCTCGCTCCTCCATGCGCTTCTCAATTTCCTGGCGTAAATTCGTCACTTTATTTCCTCCGGTAATTTCAGGCGAAGGAAAATCGCGAATCAATCGCGGAACACGGCAATAATATGGAGTAATGGCTTGAATCTGAATCATGGTTTCAATTAATTCTTCCCCTACCAATGGAGTAAATCGCCCATCGTCAAACCATGCTTGCAGTTCGGCCGTTGGCAGCACGACGCATGGATAGAGCTTCACCATATCCGGACGGAATCGCGGATCTTCAAACATCTGCCGGTACATCTCCACATCCTTTTTTGCATTCGATCCCGGCTGGCCCGGCATAAAATGATAATCCGTTTTAAATGCAGCCGCCTTCAAAAGAATGGTCGCGCGAACCGCATGCTCCATTGTATGGCCGCGCTGAGTGAGTTCAAGAATCTTATCATCGAGCGCCTGAATCCCAAGCTCCACTCTTGTAACGCCAAGTTCGCGAAGACGAAAAATTTCGCTCGGATATACCCAGTCCGGCCGCGTCTCAATAGTGAGCCCGATAATACGATATTCCGCCGTCTCATTCGCATCCTGACTTTCTTTCAATGTATAAAATCTTTTTCGCTTCTTTTGCCCAAGATGATTCGCGGCATCAAAACACCGCTTGATAAACCACTTTCGATATTTCCAAGGATATGACGACCAAGTACCGCCCTTTACAATCAATTCAATTTTTTTCGCTTCATGTCCGTTTCGTTCAAGCGCTTCCACGCGCTGCTTCACTTGTTCATATGGATCAAATTTTAAACTCAAAGCGCGAGCCGCCGCCGGTTCACTCGAAATATAACTTTTCGGCATGCGTACTTCCGTCGGACAATACACGCACTTCCCGGGGCAAGGGTATGGCTTGGTCAAAAGCGTAATGGGAGCCACGCCTGAATCCGTACGAACCGACTTACATCGCAAATGAGTACGAAAACGCTTCAATTGCTCATCAGATTCACAAAGCTCCGCCGCCATCTCCAGCACTTCCGGAATTTTTGGAAAACGATACGGCGTCCCCGATAAATGTTTTCTCCAAAGCAAATCAAGCGAAGAAAGATCTTTCTTCGGCAAAGTAATAGCCTCTTTTACCATTTTTTCAAGCAATGCCTGAGGAGCACGGGGTTGCATATTGAACAGTAATTTGGTTCGATAACCTTAGCATGAATAATGAGTTTGCCAAGGATGTGAAAGCGTCCGTGAAATCCTTCTACGAAGAGCATGGATCGGCTTTTGCCAGCACAAGAAAAGGCGTCTGGTCCGAGCTGATTCTTATGGCAAGGCGCGCGCATCCGGGAGATACCATTATCGATATTGGAGCCGGAAACGGACGTTTTTTTCTTTTCCTGCCAAAAAACATTTCCTACATAGGAATTGAACCATCAAATACGCTTCGAGCATATGGGCTTCCGGGCGCGACGCTGAGACCCGGATCTCTGCCAAATATACCCATTGAAAATGACATATCAGATATGACGACATCTTTCGCTGTTTTTCATCATCTCGCCACAGCAGAAGAGCGCACGAAGTCCGTGGAAGAGATGGTGCGCATGACAAAGCCCGGCGGAATAATCGCCGCCTCGGCATGGTTTGTTACGCCTAGCGAACATGAACGCATACCGGAGATGAGTGAAAGAGATGTCTGGGTCCCATGGAGAGCAGAAGAAAAATATGGAAAACGTTATGTGCATTGCTTCACAACTGAAGAGTGGAAAAAGCTCTGGACGCATCCTGACCTTGAAATCGAACATATCGGCCTCTTCGGAAGCAATGATTGGACGGAAAAACCGGAAGAAGCCCGCAATTTTTTTGTGATAGCCAAGAAAAAGAGCGCATGATAATATACGAACAAATATGGAACAGCCGGAAATTGAGCGCGTCGTTGCGCCCCAAATACAGGATGAAGACAAAGGATATGACGTCGCGCTCCGCCCAAAGCGCTTGAATGAA
>CBDULO010000030.1:0-8065 GCA_965368095.1 uncultured bacterium
CTTCCGTGTCCAAAAGGGGACCGAATGCCCCTCGCCGCGGGAAACCATTCATCGACGGAGACCCGGCAACCTTCGACACCGGAAAAAAACAATGGCGCGTACGCGCGCACCACGGCGGATGGGTGGATTACGTCGGCCCGTTAGAGGGCCATCTCGAATACCACTAACTCAAAAACTTATGAAAATTCTCAATCATTACCGCAGGACAAAATACCTGCGTGACGGAAGCGGCCGAGCATTTGGCGGAATTTCCCGCGTCGAAATCGCGGCTGTTGTCATCCCGCTCATCGCAACGCTCGCCGTTGTGACCGTCTCGTCCCTAATCGCGTCTCTCGCCAACGAAAAAGCTTCAGATGATCAAAGTCTCATGCACGCAGTTGAAAACGCAACGTGGCGCACCACGGGCTCTCAGGTGAGGCTTCTGGAAGAGAACGTGATCCTTGAATTCAGTGATCAGGAAAATGAAAACAGCACTTCCAGCGAAATTCTGTCCCATGTTTGTCGTCAGAATGGAATCGAAGGAATGGATTGCCCAGGCACGCTCTACGCAATGGCTTATCAGGAAAGCCGGCTCGGACAAGCAATGATTGGCGACGGAGGAAGATCAATCGGCTGGTTCCAAATTCATCGGGGATTCCATCCGTCTGTGGGTGATACGTGCTCTATGGACCTTGAATGCTCGGCAAACTGGACCCTGAATCGCCTGATATCCCAAGGATTTTTGATCGACCCGGACACGGCGATCATGCTCCACAACGGCACGCCAAATACTCCGAAAACACTGAGCTATCTCGCCTCGATCAAATCAAAAAAAGCTCTTTACCCGAGCAAATAGGCGTATGAATGAGCACCCTTTGCGCCTTCGCGCGCCCTTTCTCAAGAGAAACCAGATCCGAACACTTTTCGAAGCCCTTGATGCCTTGATAGGGAATAAACCGAACGGCGAGGCGCTCACATGGGCAACGGATGCGGAAAAACAACAGCTACTTGCCGTTCGAAAAAAGCTCGCCAAATTCTATACACCGGATGAGCTATAGCCCTTCCTCGCTGGCGGCCTTCGATGTCTCGATTCTCTCTCGTTCATGGAAGCCGCGCCAGCGGGGAGGGGCATGGCCCTCCCCGGCCGGTAAAGGCTTGTGATGAGTACGTCGATCTCATGGATTCGTCTATGTGACACGATGAAAAGTCGCGAGCCTCTACCGGCGCACATAAGCGCCGAAATAAAGATATGAAACACACAAAATACATCTTGGCCGCCCTCGCAGTCATTGCGTCGGCCGCCCTTACAACGCCCGTTCTTGCGGCGGAAACATACACCACTGAAATGGTGGATCAGAAAGTCACGGAGCGCGTGCGCGAGATGCAGTTCCAAGCTGAGCGATCTCGTAACACCACATGGCAAACCTACACCGCGGATCAGCGGTTTGAGGACAGGCTTTCCGTTGTCATGAAGCTGAATAAAGAAACACGTGAGCAGGCGATTAAGCGCATGACACGTGCAGTGATTTGGCAGTCCGGTCAGATGGGCCTCATGCCGACATCTCCGTATTTCTTCCTTCCGTACAATGCCGGGACAAACACATTCCAGAATCCGCTCACAAGGCACTTCTACGCGGGGTTTGATCCCGCAACGGAACGCTTTGTGACGACGCCCGAAAAGCGTGCCGAAGTAAATGAAAACTTCTGGTATTGCGATGAAGGCGAGCGGTTCACGTACACGGAAGAGAAATCAGAGTGCGTTGCATTGTAGAAGCGATAGCCGACTAATCGGCTCTCGCTCTGGAGGCTGTAGCGACATATAACGCTCGGGTAGCGCCCGATAGACTACAGCCCCGAGAGCGGGAGAAATCCCGCATGTATCCGTGGCGGAATAGGTAGACGCTAGACAGGTGTGGGTGTCGAGATGTGGGATAGCACGTAGAGGTAGCTCACATAGGCCTCTTGCCCGGACATTATGCAAGGTGCAAATCCTTGTCGGATACAGGCTCTCTCGCCTCCTGAGAGACGAGAGAGATCATCGGAAAGTAGCTTTGTTGGTCAAAGCGCTCGGCTGAAGACCGAGAGAACGTGGTTCGAATCCACGCTTTCCGACCGTGACGCGCTCTCTTCGGAGGGCGGTCGCCGTGAGGGGATGATGTATGTTTTGAACGCCTCTGCATCTCACCTCTTCACGGCGGCGAAACTAACGCCGGTAATAACTTATTTTCACTATGGAAATGTCAACAGGAACATCCCCTGGAATCGCGCCTTTCGTTGAACGCTGCGACGAGAGACGCAAGTCAATTAAAGAAGTTGCCGCTGCGGTAAAGCAGATGCGTGACGAGTTGACGGGTCCAGCGGCTAGTCCGCGGGATCACGATGATACGCGCGATGTAGGGGAAATGATTGCCAATCTCATGCTGACGTACCGTCATCTCGAAGATGCCTCCATGCGTCTCGGAAAGGCGATTCAAGCGCATGACGGCGGTAAGAGCGTTTACGATCCTGAATCGACCGTTGGCGCGTAGGCCACAAGTTGCCGGACTTTTTCCGGCGCATAGCTGGCTGGAGTAATGGCAACTCGCTGCTTTCATACGGCAGAGATCCCGGTTCGATTCCGGGGCGAGCAACCAAAAAAGTACTTTAATCACTTATTCAAATCTATGTACGAAGACCATCTAAACCCCGTGGAAAAAGGCTCAGCGGG
This sequence comes from uncultured bacterium, assembly GCA_965368095.1. Taxonomy (GTDB): domain Bacteria; phylum Patescibacteriota; class Patescibacteriia; order 2-12-FULL-60-25; family 2-12-FULL-60-25; genus 21-14-all-47-17. The sequence goes on from CBDULO010000030.1 coordinate 2,687, forward strand.
AATTACAACCACCCTGTTTCTGGTGCTGGCTCTCAATTTGATGTTGATCATCGTTTCATTATTTCAGGTCGGAAAACTCGCGACCGAAGTCGAAGAAATCATGAACACGGTGAACGAAACGAAGACTCTAACCGAGGGGTTGGGTAACAAAAGCACCCATGTCGTTTTGGAAGTCACGAATGCTTCCGGCACGATCGAGATCGTTTCACTCGAACAGGCTCTTGGTTCCATTCAAAGAGAGTCAAATGCGAACAGTCTTGCGATCATGTCCGAGGTTGCCAGACTCACTTGTTTAGTTCGCGGTGGGCGCTTTTTGCCGGCAATGTCGCAAGGAGACAAGCTCGTGCCGCCTTCATGCCAACTACCTGAACAGAATTCCGGAGAATGAGTATGAAAAATCTTGAACAAATCGCGAACCTTCTCAGAGCTTTGGCCGATATCATTGATGATGATTCTTCAGATGAGGAAGATCTTGAAGAGGAAGAAGATGAGGATGAAGAAGATGAGGAAGAGCCGGTTGCGCAATCAAACAATGCGATCCCTGCTCCCGTTTTTGCCGCTGAGAGCAAACCAAAAAGAAAGCCGCGTAAGGTCGTGCATCCATGTTGCGGGTCCAAAGGCAGACTTCATAAAAAGTCGTGCCCATCGCTCCCTCCGCCCGAAGAGAATTCTGAGACAAAAGAATTTCGTTGTGAAAATTGCATGTGGAAATTCGAAACATCCGATCTCGATGACGTGAAGTGTATCGAATGTGGCTCATCAGACGTGTGGCCTGTAACCAGCTAACCCTATGCTTTCGAGACGATGCAGTGAGGAATTCGTTGCAAATTGTGATCAATGCGGTTGGGATCTCGAAACCGGGGTGATTGACTTCATGGCCGCCGTGCAAGTTGTAAAAAGCGCGGGCTGGACGATCAGGCGTTGGCGCGATGAATGGAAACACTTATGTCCGGAACACACACATGAAGATTGAAAATAATCCTATGAGCGAACTTTATTACACGCCTCCCAGTGACAAAATCTTCAATGAAGTGAAAGAAGAGGCGATCAAGCTCTGGTCGACTATGGGATCGGAGCCGAACTATTCAAAAGAAAAAATCGGTCGAATTAAAGACCTTGAAAATGTGAGCGATAATCTCATGTACATCGTCGCCATGTTTGATCCAATAAACCAAACGAAGCTCGCCTTTGAACTGACCGAAGAAGCTCGGCAAGCCATTCGTGAAAGACTGGTGAGCGGAGGAGCGTTCCGGGATATGATAATGTTCTAAACTATGCGAAAGTACAAAGAACGAAGACTCTATTACTTCAAATGTGATGGTTGCGGTAAAGAAAAACGTACATCTTTCAAACGCTCGCGAGCGAGAAAAAAGAGATGTAGAACATGCCGTTCCGTGCCAAAGATAAACCCTAATCAACAAACTCTGTTTCCATGCCAGGAAAAAATTACACAACATGGGAGCTGGAGACGGAGCTAACCCCTAAACACATCACGAAATAAATGTATGAAATTAAATGAAGACATAGAGATTGATCTTCCAAGACTGATAGAGACACGTCTTTTAGTACAAGCAAATTCTGGGGGCGGTAAATCTTGGCTCTTGCGCCGGATCCTTGAACAGTCTCATGGCAAGGTTCAACAAATTATTCTCGATCCGGAGGGCGAATTCGGAACCCTTCGTGAGAAGCACGATTATATCCTTGCCGGGAAAGATGGAGATACTCCAGCGCAACCGAGAAGTGCGGCCTTGCTCGCGCGCAAATTGCTTGAACTCAGGGTCTCTGCCGTTATTGATCTTTATGAGCTTTCACCACAACAAAGAAAATCTTTTGTCCGGCTTTTTCTCGATGCAATGATAAATGCTCCGAAAGAGCTTTATCATGAAGTTCTTGTGGTGCTTGATGAAGCGCATATGTTCGCTCCGGAAAAAGGAAAGAGCGAGTCGGCCGGCGCGGTTATCGATCTTTGTACCCGGGGACGAAAGCGAGGATTTTGCGCTGTTCTTGCCACACAGCGAATTTCAAAATTGGCAAAAGATGCCGCGGCTGAATGCAATAATAAACTGATCGGACGAACTGGCCTTGATATTGACATGAAGCGTGCAGCGGAGGAGCTAGGCTTTACAAACAAAGAGCAGCTACACTCTCTCCGCGGATTGAAGCCAGGCGAATTTTATGCATTCGGGACAGCGATTTCAGAGGAGGTCATAAAATTAAAAATCGGATCCGTCACAACATCTCATCCAAAGGTGGGTTCTCGAACCCTTGCGCAAACAGCGCCGCCGACAAAGGCAATAAAAAAGATTCTCGGTAAACTTGGGGATCTTCCAAAAGAAGCAAAAGAGGAAGCGAAAACCGTTGCCGATCTTAAAGCCCAGATAAGGGAATTGGAGAGAACGGCTCGGCGGCCTGATGGAATAAGCAAGGAAAAAGAAAAAGAGTACCTCGCGATGATTAAGGAGATGGAGAGGGCTGTCAAAACAGAACAGAGGAAGATCAAGAGAATCGCTGAGATTATTGGACGGCCGATTGAGATTTCACATGTAGATTCGAATAATATGCCTCCTCCGTTAATTAAAAAAACTCCAGTTCGATCAGTAGGTGTTCATTCGGGAATAGATGATCTTACCAATCCTGAAAAACGAATTCTGAGTGCCGTGGCATGGCTCGAAAGTATTGGCGTCTCTCCAGCGGAACAGCCCGCCGTTGCTTTTCTCGCGGGATATACAGCTGGTGGAGGTGGCTTCAATAATCCGAAAGGGAGTTTGAGAACAAAAGGATTGATTGAATATCAAAGCAAGAAACTTCTGCTTACTGATTCCGGAAGAGAACTAGCCGAAATTCCAGACGAACCACTTACACAAGAAGAGTTGCATAAAAAGATTCTGGATATCCTTCCTACACCGGAAAGTCGCATACTCACACCCCTCCTCAATACGTATCCTGACGCGATAGGAAACGATGAACTTGCGGAGATGGCAGGGTATGCTCCGCGCTCAGGCGGGTTCAATAACCCTAAGGGACGTCTTCGGACTCTCGGACTGATTGAATATCCGGAATCCGGTTTGGCGCGAGCAAGAAACATTTTATTTTTTAATTAACCCTATGAAATCAATCGCACTAGCTATATTCACGGTGGGGATGTTCTGGCTTGCGGAATGGGTGGACAGCGAGGGTAGTAACTCGGGTCCGTTTCTTTACGGGATACTTGGCAGTATCACGGGGATAGCCTGCTTCGCTTCACTCTTTATTGAATAACCATATGAAAAAACAAGATTGGCTACGGCTCGCGGAGATTGTGAAAACCGCTATGAAAAACGAAAAGCAATACAAACCGAATGTCGGAGAGATCGTAAAACTTGAGGCGGAGGTGATGGAACGGGTTGAGGACCAGTTTCAGAAAGATGACGGATACCTTGTTTCCTTCAAAGGAACCCCGAACAATGTCCAGACGCTTGTTGACGATGAAGAAATGCAACACGCCGAGCTTGTCTCACGCCCCATTCGTCTCACAAAAGAACAGGCGGAGGCGGTGAGAAAAAAAGCCTATGCCATTACAAACGGGATAGTCTCTTATAAAGGTTTCCTCGATTGGCTCGATTCAGTAACGGAGGATCGGGTATGAGACTAGAGTTAATAGAAGTCATGAAAGCAGGATTGTTTACGCTCATGGTCATGACGGGTTTCGCGATTATGGCGTCACTTTATCTTGCCAAGCCGCCCGTGGAGTTCACAACGTCATCGACGCTGGCTCCTGACGAATATTGCGGATGGAGATTTGACAGAGTGGAATCTGAATTTAGCTTCAACGGGAAAAATAGGAGGATGGTCTATAGCGATAATGGCAGGCTTACTACGCTGGTTTTTCAAGAAGAATTACCGACGGACGATCAAATTCTTCAAGCGATGAAAGACGAGTGCACAAGAAAAAGAGAGATAGAAGCCAAAAGAAAAACGCGGGAAGCGGAACAAGCCGAGCGCCGAGAAAGAATTAACTCAATGATTGAATGAAGTATGGACAAAGAAAAAGAACTTAAAGCAGGTGAACCGCACCCAATGGCGCAATCCGCTTTGGATTACATTGCGCGCCTGTCTCTCAAGCAACGCGCGACTATGAAAGAGTCTCTCGCCAGTACCGCTCTTGCGGGCAACAAGACTTCCGAGATATGCCTTGAGACGCTACGTCGATTGGAGGAGAAAGAACCTGTTTCAGATAGGTACGTTCTTGGCCTTGCGTGGCTTATTCGTGAAATGGAGGACAGCCTATGAAACCTAAAACACCCGAACAAGAATGGTGGAGAGAAGAAGCTGATCGGATTCTTCTGCGTAAAAGTCCCGATGGAGTTGACGATCTTTGCGCCATTGCCCGATTGATCGCCGAAGCAGAGCGCAGAGGGAGAGAAGCCTCGCTTGCCGAGGTGGAGGAGATGGTGAAAAGCATGAGGCCGTCCTCGGCCGAATGGATCCGGAACGTCTTGCGAGAGCGGTAGCGCGCCAAGTCTCGATCATATTTGCTGAAAAACTGACCGCGCCGATGACCGAAGCGGCCGGACACGCACTTCGAGGAAAGGTCGAGGACAAAGAGCTGAACACAAGGAAACGGTAAAAGTGTGTAATTTGATGTCTACCCTATGACCTACAAAGAAATCTATGAAAGTAAAATCGACGGTTGGCGTGCCGAGTGGGGGGAAATCTACGATAATCCGGAAGCCTAATGATGTGTTGAATCAAAATATTTGGCAAAGCAAAGTTCTCAGCCAAAGTGCTTTTCTCTCAAAAAAGATGCGTCCAGGCTCGTAGAAAGGCAGTGCTGTGGATGAGAATTACGTTCGCTTTCTGTTCCATACAACCAAAAAGCCTTAGGTGATACCCTTGACAAAGTAGGTTTTTTGTGGTTGGTTGCCCGATGTATGAATGAAACTCAAGAAGAGAAGGTGAGTGTTCTCGCAAAAAAGGTCGGCAAACGATTGCTGAATTTTGTTTACTTGGTGCTTGTGGCGATGATGCCAATTCTCGCCCTGGCACTCTATTACAACATTAAAGAGTGGCTTGGTTTTTAATATGGATAACCAAGATTCCAAAAAAGACATGGTGCCCGGTTGGGTTTGGGAGAAGATTGAGCGCTTGATTGAGGGAATGAAAAGTTTCTTTTTTGGGCTGTGCTTGCTAGCCGCGACTATCGGGTCCGCGTTCTTCATCATTGATGGCTACTACAAAGATGACTATTTGCTTATGTTTTTCGCTGGCTCTGTTGCGGTGGTTATAATCAAACACTTCCTTTTAGAGCAATCGGACTAAAACTTAAACTTTACCTTCGGTTTTTTCTCGGATTCGTATTTGAATTGAAACTGCTTGAACACCTTATCCTTGGCCCAAGTG
>CBDULO010000031.1:0-7881 GCA_965368095.1 uncultured bacterium
TTCGTCTGAAACTCCTGCGAGACTATTTAAGCGTGCCGTGCGAGCGGCCCCCGTCAGAATTTCCGGCTGACTTCGTACGATGGAGAGCGGGATGAGTTCAATTTCGATTTTTTGATTATAGATATTGACGCCGAGCGCGAGCCCCTCTCTTGTTTTGACCGACCAGTCTTGATCGAAAATGAAATTTCCAAGCGACCAAGCAATTGGCTTATCCTTGTATATTGAAATTCCCTGCTCCCAGTGAGGATGTCCGCCGATAATCATATCGACGCCTTGATCGATGAGGAAATGCGCCGTGGCGACATCATTTGGATGCGGTGTGTCGCGATATTCCGGTCCCCAATGCAATAAAGCAATGACACGCTCGCTTTCATCCCGCGCCTTTTGAATCACATCGGCTGCCGCTTCTCGATCCAAAGAATTATCCGTGGTATTAAAGCCGAGAAAGGCGAACTTTTTTCCTTTGATCTCCGCAAAAGCCAGCGCCTCTTCACCATCATTCACCTGCTCGCCAAAAGCGATAAGACCGGCATTCCTCAAACGCTTCATGGAATCTTCATAGCCGGCTCTCCCCTGATCGAAGGCATGATTATTCGCTTGGGAAAATGCGTCGAATCCTTGATCTTTCAACATCGGAATCACGCTTGGCTCAAATATGAAATCGATGGACTTTACGGGTGAACGCCTTTGCATGGTCACAGGTCCTTCAAGATTCCCTACCGCAAAATCAAATTGAGAAATCCAGCCTTCAGGCATTTTCTCAAATGGATATGCCGGATTCTTGGCGCGCTTCATGCGATTTGCTACTTCTCGATCGAGCATAATGTCTCCGACAAAAAGAAACGAGACTCCTTCCGGCTCTTTTGTTTGCAACCCACGGCCATCGAGAGAAGTGCCGGTAGAAATAACGGAAGGCTTTTGATTTGTGTTTAATTCTCCAGAAACCGAGTTCAGCGTAAGTAAAGATGAAACGGTAAGAGCGCTCGCTCCAAAACCCGCCCCTATGATGAGAAGGATAGGTAAAATATTTCCTTGTCGCTTAAGCTTCGGCATGATTTACGGTTGGAGTGTTTCGTCAGGTGATTTTCCGGTCACGGAAATCTCGACATTGTTCACGGAAGAAAATCGTTTGAGCGTTGATTCAATTTGCGCGCGAATAGCTTCTACGGCGCATGACCCTCCGCCGGGTTCTAGTTCCGGACTAAATACCACTCGCACCGTCCCATTGGAAACGGCTATGCTTTCAAGATGAGTGTTTGCGGGAATACCTGCACTTTCTCGCAATAATGTCTGGATACTCGCCTCCATGGGAAGGATGGTTTGTCCGATGGTGAAATCTTTCGCTGTCACCTCAGAACAATCTAGCGTTCCCTCGCTTGGAAGAAATATCTTTGTTGCCATACTTGCTGTTGGAAGCTCTACAGATACTTCCGCAATATGAACCGGCTCACCGTCACGTGCGGAATATTCGAAGACTTTTAATACCCCTTTTGAACTTTCTGGAGGGGCCAAGATAAATGCGCGAATTGTAAAATCCCCTGGCTCACCAATATCCGGACTATCAGCCGTGACAAATCCTTCATTCAATAGATTCCCCTCATCATCTAGGAGCTGCCAGTTAATCGTATTTTCAAATGCGATTCCCGACCCAGAAACTTCAAAAGGATTCGTGAGCAAACTCCCCTCAATCTCCTCATCTATACAAATAAAATTCTCTTCATCGCAAAGCATGCCCTCCGGCGTTTCACGAATTGGCCCTGACATTACTTCATCGTCTTCTGTTTTTTCGTCCGGCTCCACGACACCGGCCCGACAAACGCCCACTTCTTTTTCATCACTGGAAAGCTTTTCATAATCCGTACAGGAAAAATCGGCCGGGCATTGCCATTCATTTGATCCTCCACATAAGCATTGCGGTTCGCAGGCAAGAATACAGAGTTCATCGTCCGATCCATGGCATGGATTCCCGCATTCAATCCAAAATCCATTTGACGCTTCGCATGAAGCTTTCGTGATTCCATTTTCCCCAATAATCACCGAGGTGGCAACCGGCTGATTGTCACGGGCCTGCTTTGTATCGACTCCATTTCTCCCAAGTTTTGACACGATCATCACGAGACCGACCGTGACAATGAAAACGATGACGACAAAAAGCAAAAGCCGCGCCGTCATGTCATGATCCGCTGATTTTTTGGCATGTTTTGGCATGCGTATATTGTAACAAAATTACGGAATCAAAACGATCATGCGTTTTCGTCCCTTGGTCATATCCCCGGGATAGAATTCGTGAATGGCATTCATCAAAATATCTTCTTGATAGACATATCCCTTTCCACGCCGAGTTCCCGGGTCATTCGTGATCCAATATCCGTCAGCCGTATATCCTTTAATCACGAGCATATGATAGTCTGGCCCGCCATTTCTGAAATTCGGGTTTCCAAGCGCCTTGCCGTATGCCGGAACAATGACCGGATACCCCTTTGCCAGCAACTCCTTAATATCATTCGGAGTATTCACGTCACGGATGACAACCTGATCATATCCAAAATACTTTTCCGCCGTCTGCCCGACCTCCTCCGTATTCGTATCTTTATTGTGACCGTAGGCATCATCTTCAAATGCGGCGACTTTGAGAATCGCCTCAATGCCTTCATCGTCACCGAAGTCACTCCCTTTAGCCGTATAGTATGCATGAACCATTAATAATGACGCCTCTTCACAGGCATCGGCAAATGGCTGAACCCAATTCTGTTTTGGTGCTTGTAGCAAAAATGGCACGTCCAATTGAATTTCAGCCGGCAAGTCTGCAGGCAAAATGGCAGGAGCGCTTTCCTCGGCCTCTTTTTCCATTGTCTTATTTTCTTCTTCCGCCGCTTTCCCCGCGTCGTCTGCCGTCACCGCAATATTTTCTGGGGAATGTTTCTCAGAAATATCCTCGAATGATACGGCTTCCGGGACATCGGGCTGTTGCCATTCATATACCATTTCGCGAATTGACGCTCGATTGATATACCCCAAAACCATCGCGATAAAAGCGATGGCGGCAAGTGCATTTACAATCTTGGTTCGATTCGACATATCGGCGAAACTAGCATATATCGAGCATTTTGAAAAGCCCCCGACGCGTATGTCGAGGGCCCTTTCTTATTTTTCCGCAAAGTCTACTTTAATCATTTTAATTTCTTCATGCGGCCGATCGCTCGGATCGCGTCCCGCTTTTGAAATCGCATCAGCCACGTCCTGCCCTTCAACTACTTTTCCGAAGATGGAATAGGATGGCGGGAGCGGATAATCTTCAACCATAATGAAGAATTGAGACCCATTTGTATTTGGTCCGGCATTCGCCATCGCGACCGTTCCCTTGGAATATGGAGCGCTCACCTTATCATCCGGGAATTTATATCCCGGACCGCCCATTCCCGTTCCCGTTGGATCTCCTCCCTGAATCATAAAGCCCGGAATGACCCGGTGGAAAATCGTGCCATCATAAAAACCTTCTTTGACAAGATAGACGAAATTCGATGCCGCATTCGGCCCGGCTTCCGGATCAATCTGGATCACAATATCTCCGACTGTTGTTTTGATGACAACGTTTTTATTTACTTCTTCCGCGGGCAAAACGCCCGGAAAAGCGAGATTCATTTCTTTTTGCATAGTATTTGTACTCGTTGCATTCTCTTCAATTGGATTCGCTGGCGTTTCTTTTGCCGGAGGCGTACTTGTCTCTGTCTCGGCTGGGATTTCAAATGTCACATCAGCCGGCGCGGATGTAGCACAGCCTTGGCCCATAAGAAGCACGGCGGCAAATACAATTGGAAAAGCAAAGGTTTTTTTCATCATAGAATATTCTTGGAATTAATTTCGTCCCCTATGCTACCAGCTCGGTCTTGCGGGGCACAAGTTACGATAAAAAATCTTCCTGTTCAAATGGCAGATCAATAGCTCCGTCGAAAGAAAAACGATATAGCCCGCTCATTGGCCGCGTCAATCCCCACTTTTCCGAAAGTCTCTTTCTGGAAAGCCGGTCTCGCAGGATAAGCGGCGAAAGATCCTCTCCCTTTTCATTTCGCGCCTGAATGGAGCGCGGGATATCTTCAAGCGGTTGCCAAAACATGTCTACCATCACCGCCTGCCCTTCGCCGCGCCGGACAAGATCCTTCGCGAGATAGCGGGCGATCATCCAGCCGATATTCGCCGGATGCGAAAGTTCAGCGCCCGCGAGGCAGGTCATGGCGGGCATCCTTGCTCCATACCAGAACCGGCCTTGTCCGGAAGAGCCGATTGCCCCCGCGAGGCCGTTTCTATGATCCGCCCCGGCGGTATTGATCTGAATATTTTCCAGCCTCCCATCAAATAACTCCGTAACTTGTCCGCGGACATCTTCAATGCCTACGGTATCGATATGGCTGACACGAATATGCGTATTCATGTTCTTCCCCTCGGCTTTGACCGTGACATCGAAATCCGGCGACCGCCAGAACCAGCCTTCATTTGCCTTCCGCACATCCTCCAATATTCGCGTCACGCCGAGACTCGTGTCAACCGCGCGCGGAAGAAGCGTCGGCGTCTCATTCGTCGCATACCCCGTTGTTTGGATACTTGGCCGCTTCAATTCTCCGGCCGAATCGATGGCAATAAATGGCTCAAGGCTCAAGCTTGGGTCTATGCTTCCGAGCACCTGCTTCACAAGGGTTCTCACGTCAAAATCCGCCGAGCTGCTCACAAGGCCGGTAATAAATAGGGCGCCTCTCCCGCCGCTAATCCGAATATCGGTACGCGCTGCCCCGTCTCGTTTTTGATATTCCTCTGAAATTGTCGCGGCCAGAAGATCGCAAAGCGTATTTGGCTCTCCAGGACCCGCTGAATAGGCCGTATTCATGCGGCCATGTAAGCAAACCTCCTCAAACCTGTCTACAAGTCTTCAATACTTGAAAGGAAGGATCTTGGTTTTTTATCAGAATCCTCGCGTTTTTCCGATTTCCATTTCGTTGCCTTTGATTCTTTTGCATTCGAGTAGCGCTCCCCATCTCTTCCAATCTGAATACTCGGTTCTTGCCAGCTTTCTTCCCAAGACCAGGCGCTACTCCCGTGATCCGCGCGTCGGCTTGATCTTGATTCGCGCAACTCAATCCGTTCGAAAAGCTGAGAAGGCACCTCCTCGATAAAAATGCTCGGCTCGACCAGCATCAGCGAATCATGGCCGATCGTCATTGGATAGGTGAGAAAGAGCCGGCGCTTCGCGCGCGTGGTCGCGACATAAAAGAGCCGGCGCTCTTCCTCAATGCCCTGCTCCTCCATCATGGCGCGGCGGCTCGGAAAACTTTGATTCGAAAGATGCACGATAAAGACCGTGTCCCACTCAAGGCCCTTGGCTTGGTGGATGGTTGAAAGAATGATTCTCTCATCATCCATCTTTTCACCTCCGCTCTCATCGCGCGTTGCAAGCACTTCGTCATATAGCGCAAGATCATTCAGAAAGTCGGTCGCGCGCTCATAACTCTCCGCAAAAATTGCCAATTGCTCGATATCGTCGATGCGATCCGTCCAATTCGGATATTCACGTTCCAGATATTCACGATAACTCGACTTCAGGACGGCTCGGATCATGGCCGCGGGAAAGCTTGCCGCATCAATTACCGGCCGCATAATTCTTGTCAGCTCTTCCCAGCCGGGTTTTGCGCGAGACGAAATAGCCAGCTCGGTCGAAAGCGCTTCTTCCGCGCTTTCCTTGCCTCGAAGCGACTGCATGATGCCGGAAGCGGTTTTTGCGCCGATGCCGGTTTGCAGATGAAGTACTCGAAGCCAAGCAATCTCATCTTTCGTATTTTCGTAAATACGCAAAAATGCCAAAGCATCTTTAATATGCGCGCGCTCAAAGAATCTCAACCCTCCGCGATACTCATATGGAATGTCGCGTTTTGTGAGTTCGAATTCCAATTGCCCCGCATGCGAACTGGAACGAAATAGCACCGCGATATTTCCAAGCGCCGTTCCTTCATGACGAATGGTAAGAATCTGCTCGGCAATATACTTCGCTTCTTGCTGAGCGGAAGCGCATGGAATGAGGCTGGGCTTCGAGCCATGATCGCGCGTGCCGATTAAATCTTTTTTAAATTGCTCAATATTATTTGTAAGACTTTCATTCGCGACTTCGAGAATTTCAGGCGAGGAGCGATAATTGTGGAGGAGCTTGAATACCCGGACATCATCCCATTCTTTTGGAAAACGAAGGATATTTTTTACATCCGCTCCCCGAAAGGCATAAATCGACTGCGCGTCGTCGCCGACAACAAAAATATTTTTGTGGATGCGAGCGAAGCCATGCACCATTCTTGCCTGAAGCGCATTCGTATCTTGATATTCATCGACAAGCACATATTTAAAACGATTCGCGATCTGTCCGCCAATGGTTGGATCATCAAGGAGCATGGCCATATTGGTCAGTAAATCATCAAAATCCATGGCATTCGCGAGTTTCTTTCTCGTTTGATATTGGCGCGCAATCTCTTCAATGTCTCCGGATAATTCAAGAAAGTTCGGATGCTTCAGGTCCAATGCGTCCTCAATCGAGCTTTGCGTATTCCTCGCATATGACATGATATTCATCACCACCTTGGCCGTTGGAAAGCGGCGAACCTTCGGATCGATTTTCATATCCTTCATTACCGCCTTGATCAAATTTCGGCTGTCTTCCTGATCCAAGATGGAGAAATTCGGCTCATATCCGACATGCTTCGCGAGGCGCCTTAGAATACGCGCGCCTATGGAATGAAACGTTCCTCCCCAAATTTCATTGGCGCTTGCTCCGAGAAGCGATTCAATGCGCTCGCGCATTTCTTTTGCGGCCTTATTCGTAAATGTCAGCAGAAGAATGCTTGAAGGCGGGACACCCTGCTCAAGCAGATAGGCTACCCGGTAGGTAATGGTCCGCGTTTTTCCCGAACCGGCTCCGGCAAGCACAAGACAAGCGCCATCGCCGTGCGTGACCGCGTCAAGCTGTTCCTGATTCAACTCACCGGCATAATCTATTTTTTTTGTCGGAACAATCGGTTCTTCAGATAACGTAAAAATTTTCATGGTCGTGCCAGCGTAACATGAAATCCCGCGTGATGGGACTAGAAGCCGGCGCGCGCGCGATTTTGCTTATGCTCCTCAAAGGTTCGCGCATACAGCGTCTCCCCTTCTTCGGTTGTCAGAAAATAATGATATGGCGTTTCCTCCGGAAAAAGCACGGCTTCAATGGACGCGGCGCCCGGATTGCTAATTGGCGACGGCGGCAAACCGGCATAGCGATATGTATTATATGGAGAGTCTATCGCCAAATCCGCGTCGGTTGATCGAGCGCGGCCTGAGCCCGTGAGATAATTTACCGTTGCATCGCTTTGTAAGCGCATCCCTTGTCTGAGCCGATTGAGAAAAATACCGGCTACAATTTTTCGCTCTTCCGGGCGCGCAACTTCTTTCTCAACGATGGATGCAAGAATAATCACCTCATCCAAATTCCGCAGGGGCGCAATTTCTGAAGATGGAACGACGCTCCCAAATTTTCTATTGAATTCATTCAGCTGTTTGTATAGGAGCCCCTCCGGCAATTCATCCTCCCAAATATGATATGTATCCGGAAATGCATAACCTCCCAAAGATCGATTCGCCGGGAGATCTTTTAGAAATGCATACTCCTCGCGAAGCTGTTCATTAAAACTTTGCTCATTCAGAGAACGACCCGAAAAGGCACTTGTTTTTATCTGATCAATCGCATATTCCTTCGAAAGAAGTTCGATGATGTCATTAATGGTCCAGCCTTCGATAATGCGAATCACCACCTCTTTTCTTTCGGGGCCTATGGCGAATTGCCTGGCGAGACGGCGGAAGCTCTCATGC
>CBDULO010000032.1:0-7824 GCA_965368095.1 uncultured bacterium
CGAGAAATCTCATGCTTTCCACAAAGAATCTTTTGAAGCCGGCTACGGGTGCGCCAATTGTTCGACCGGACAAAGACATCGCATGGGGTTGTTATTATATGACCACCATGGACAATAAAGATGGCGATGCCGTCGGCGCGTTTGGTTCGCCAAAAGAAGCGATGTACGTATATCAGACGGGTAAGCTCAGCATCCGCGCGAAGATCAAGGTGAAGATGAGTCCAACGGAAGCCGCGATTGAGACAACCGTCGGGAGAATTATTTTGAACGATCTCTTTCCGAAAGAAATTGAATACAAAAATGAAGTCATTGGCCAGAAACAGCTCGGTGAAATTGTAAAAGACACTATTAAGCTTCGTGGATTCGAACGCACAGCGCGCTTCCTTGATGAAGTGAAGAATATCGGATTCAAATATGCGACAAAATCCGGCTTCAGTTACGGCATGGGAGATTTGCCTGTTGTCGATAAGGAAGATGTGCTTGAAGATGGCGACAAGAAAATGGTGGAAATTGAAGAGCAGTACAAAGAAGGGCTTCTCACCAAGAAAGAACGCTATAGCCAAATTATTCGCGTATGGTCCGATGTAAAGGATTCGGTCCAGCATCTGTCAAAAGGCTCGCTTGATACGACCGGTTCGGTGGCATCCATGATTGACTCCGGAGCTCGCGGATCGCTTGGACAGCTCACCAGTGTGATCGGAATGAAAGGCCTTGTATCTTCTCCATCCGGTGAAATTATTGAGCTGCCTATTAAGTCCTCGCTTCGCGAGGGACTCGATGTGCTCGAATATTTCATCGCTTCTCATGGAGCGCGTAAAGGATTGACTGATACCGCTCTCCGTACAGCAAACGCTGGATATCTCACTCGTCGTCTCGTGGACGTGGCGCAAGATGTCATCATCCAAAAGGAAGATTGCGGAGATGAAGAGGGGGTGATCTTGACGGCGCAAGAATCCGACGAAATCGGAGAACCGCTTTTGACGCGTCTCTTCGGCCGCATGCTGATGAAGGATATTAAAGATGGTCGCAAGACGCTTGTGAAAAAAGGAACCATTCTTGATGAGGACGACGTAAAGGCGCTTGAAGGAAAGGATGTGCAAGAAGCGCATGTGCGTTCCGTGTTGACCTGTAAGCTTGAACGCGGTCTTTGTCAGAATTGTTATGGCTTTGATCTCGCATATAATGAGCGCGTGAAGCTTGGCACGGCCGTTGGGATTGTGGCGGCGCAGTCCATTGGTGAGCCGGGTACCCAGCTGACGATGAGAACCTTCCACTCCGGTGGTGTGGCCGCGGCTGATATTACCCAGGGTCTTCCGCGCGTCGAAGAATTATTCGAGGCAAGAATTCCAAAGCGCGCTGCGCTTATCGCGGAGATCTCCGGAAAGATTAAGATTGTGGAAGGGGAGAAGCGCGTGCTTGAAACAGCCAAGGGTGAAAAACTTGTGGACACTGCTTCCGGAACAAAAACGATTGAAATTCACCATATCGCCGTGAAAGAAGAATTATTCCCTGCCACGAAAAAGGCAAAGATCATGGTGAAAGATGGCGATACAGTGAAGAAGGGAGATGTATTGGTAATCAAATACTCCGGGGATGAATTGAAAGCGCATAGTCCGGGAAGTGTCCGGATCGATAAGAAGGGCGTCATTCTCATTTATGAAGAACCGGATGCGCTGGAAGTACCTGTGCCGACAAATTATCGCTTGAACGTCAAAGACGGCGATGAGGTTGAGCGCGGCGAGATTATGACCGAAGGACAATGGAATCTTCAGGACCTCTTTAGATTAAGAGGGCAAGGCTCGGTGATGCGCTATCTCTTGAAGGAGGTGCTCGGCATCTATGCGTCTCAAGGGCAGAAATTGAATGCAAAACATATTGAGATTATCGTTCGTCAGATGTTCTCACGTGTATTCGTGCAGGATGTCGGAAGCACAGACTTGCTTCCCGGACAGGTTGTTGAGCGTTCACGCGCAGATGTTGAAAATAACCGCGTTGCGGAAGAGAAGGGTGAAGCGGCAACCTTAAAGCCTCTCTTTATGGGAATTACCAAGGTAGCGCTCTCAACCGAAAGTTTCCTCTCGGCGGCATCCTTTATGGAAACGACGCGCGTACTTGTGAACGCTGCTGTCACGGGAAAACTCGATACACTCGATGGCCTGAAAGAAAATGTCAGCATCGGCCGCCTCACTCCATCCGGTACCGGATTCGGAGCAACTCTATCAAATGAGCTTGAAACGGAAGTGGAAGACATTTTTGAAGAGCGCGCCAGACAGCGCGCGGCAGAAATTGCGGCAAAAGAAAGCGACGACATGGCGGAGATTCAGGAAGGGGCTGCGGCAGATGCGGCGGCCGTCGGAGAATCGCAAAAGGCTGAATAAATAAAAACACCCCTCAAAAAGGGGTGTTTTTATTAGATCGGAAGGCTCGTGCAAGACCAGCATTCGGATCCAAGAAGATATATTGAACATGGCAATTATCTTCAGATTCTGATGAATTCATCAGAAGGATCTTCGAGAATAAATATTTTTCATTCCCGAGATATAAGGTTAAGGGACGTTAAGGGTTAGATCAGGAGTCCAAGCGGAGCGATCGGCTCGATCTGGCTTGCACCAGGGTGGTTGAAGTAGTGCTCGGCCGTGAAGCGGAGCACGTCCGGACGGTGGTAGTACGGGACCTGCTTCATCTTGTTGCAGAACTCGTGCCAGGGTCCGAGGCTCGGCATCTTGAAGCGGCCGTTACCGACGATGAGGCCAAGCAGGTGATATTCCAGTACGATCGAGCGAGAGCTGATATGCTCGACCTCCGGGAAGCTCAAGTGCTTGATGAAGACGTCGTGACCTGCGGACTTGAGGCCGCTGGCGAAGCTCACGACGCAGTGATGCCGGTAGTGCCAGTGCCCAGTTGCGTTTCCGAGCTCTTCCTGGGGGTCGATTCCGAATGAGCTTATACGAGGTGGCCCCTTAGACCGGATCGAGACCTTCCGCTCGTAGCGCAAGTTCGCTGCTCCTCGGTGTATTTGGATTTTCAAAAGACTCTCCTTTTCGTCTGCGACCCCATGTCGCAAGACACGGAAAGGTAACATAAAAAGGCCTTTTTGTCAACCCTATGCTTCACTTAAAAAAAGAACCGCCCCTTGCAGATGCAAGAGGCGGGGAGCTCTTCGAGTGTTCGCACTCAGACGGACCGGCAGCGCGCGCCGCCGAGCTCGTCGGTGAGATGATCGTACTCGAGATCGAACCGGTTCTCCTGAGAAGGATCTTCGGGCGGGTCGCACTCGAACTCGACCTTCTCGTCACCGCTGTCTTCGCGATCCGGGATATTGTCCCGGAACTTGAAGAACATGCCGTATGGGAACTGGAGTCTCTTCATTTCTTCCCTCCTGTCTAAAAAGACTTCACGACAAATACCATAAAATGCTTCATTTGTCAACCCTTCGCGCCCTTTTTACAACAAGTTTTTCATATTTACGATCTTATGACAGCGGTTTACGATATACATATGAAAGTGCTCGGCATCGACCCCGGATTTGATCGATTGGGTTTCGGCATGATTGAAGAGGTTGGCACAAAAATCAGCTGTCTTGAGTATGGCTGTGTCTATACGGATAAAAAAGCGGAGCTTCTGCACCGTATACAGCATGTTTATCAAGCGACGTCGGATCTCATAAAAAAACATCAGCCGGATGCCGTGGTTGTTGAACAGCTCTTTTTTCAAAAAAATGTCACGACGGCGATGAATGTGGGAATGGCGCGCGGCGTGATTCTGCTTGCCATTGCAGAATCAAAAAAACCATTGATAGAAATCACGCCGAACCAAGTGAAGCAGGGAATTACGGGATATGGGTCAGCGGATAAGCGGCAGGTTCAGGATATGGTGCAAAGACTTCTCGGCTTGACGGAGAAGCCCTCGCCGGATGACGCGGCCGACGCGCTCGCCATCGCTATTGTGGGGGCGCAATTAGTGCCAAAATAGAGGGAAAAACAGACTCTTTTTCACTTGTGGGGGGTGAACAAAAGTGTTAATATTATGCACATCAATTACCCTGATTTTTGGTCTGATTATGCAAATATTTTGGCATGGATTCACCTGCATTCGCATCGAAGCAAGCTATGGAGATACGCAATCCACGCTTGTGACCGATCCGTATGAATCAAATCGCGGACTGCGTTTTCCACGAACGCTCACCCCGGATATCGTCGCGCTTTCGAAGAATTCGGAAAAAGATTTTAAGCTGGATGCGTTTTCAAATGAACCCTTCCTTATCTCCTCTCCGGGAGAGTTTGAAGTGCAGGGGATTTTCGTCTATGCCATTCCTTCGACGAAGGATGATGAAGATGATCGAGGAAAAATCATGTATCGCATTGAAGCGGAGGATATTACGATCGGGTTTATCGGCGAGATGCACCGGGCGTTGAAAGAAGATGAAATCGAACGCCTTGGAAATATCGACATCCTTCTTTTACCGGTCGGCGGCGGCGATTATATGACGACGAAACAGGCGACGGATACGATTTCGCAAGTTGAGCCTCGCATGGTCATCCCACTCGCGCATCATGTTGCGGGAATCAAGGAGAAGCTTGGAACGGCTGACAGTTTTTGCAAAGAACTTGTCTGCAAGCGTGAAAATGCAAATAAACTGAAATTGAAAAAGAAAGATCTTCCCGCCGACGAATTAGTCGTGACCGTTCTTGAACGCGCATAAAAAATATGACGAAGAGAGCGAGGAAAGCGCCAAAACGAAAAACGAGCGCCACACATAAAAAAAGAGCGCGTAAACATCATGCGCGCAAACCGGCTGATACATTCAATACGGCTCCCGAGATGCAAACACGCATCATCACGGATGATGAAAAGCATGAATTAATCCGCGCGCATGCCGAAACGCGTCAATCGCATAAAAGTCTCGGGGTTGGGTATTACACAGCTATTGTCACTTGCTGCCTTGTGGTTGCGGGCGGCTGGCTCATGACCTTGCAAGAGAATTTTGGATTGAAAGTTGCGACCACTCCTGATCCGGCCGTGCAAACGGTCAAAGAGGGCTTTGCAAGTTTTAAAAATACCGCAGCCATTCGCTTCCCTGAAGTCAAAAAAGATTTTGAAGAAACAAAAGAAAAATTAGGAAATAAAGAACAGGTGGCAAATGGCCTCGTGCACGGGGCGGCAACCGGAACACAAGAATAATATGACGGACAAACCAGCAAAAAACGAAAAAGAAGAAATGAAGCCGGTAGGCGAGATCGCGGAAGCGTCTTTGGTTGAGGAGGTGCAGACAGCCTTTCTTGATTATGCGATGAGCGTCATCGTTGATCGCGCCCTTCCGGACGCGCGCGACGGACTGAAGCCGGTGCACCGCCGTATTCTCTATTCCATGTGGCACGAAGGTCTTCGCGCGAATGCAAAATTTCGTAAATGCGCGAATGTGGTTGGAGATGTGCTTGGAAAATACCATCCGCATGGCGACAGCGCGGTATACGATTCGCTTGTGCGTATGGCGCAAGATTTTTCGATGCGCTATCCCCTTGTTCGCGGGCAGGGGAACTTCGGTTCGATCGACGGAGATCGGGCGGCCGCCTATCGTTATACGGAATCCAAGCTCCAGGCGATTGCCGAGGAAATGCTTTTTGATATTGACCGCGACACTGTCGACTTTCGTCCGAACTACGACGGCTCCCACAAGGAACCGAAGGTGCTTCCGGCAAAACTTCCGAATCTTCTTTTGAATGGAACGCTTGGGATTGCCGTGGGAATGGCGACCAATATTCCGCCGCATAATTTAAGAGAGCTTTGCGCGGGGATTATTGGATTGATCGAGAATCCTGATATGGAGATGGAGGAATTATCGGAATTAATTCCGGGCCCTGACTTCCCAACGGGAGGGATTATTTATGATACGCAAGCCATTAAGACCGCGCAGGCAAGTGGAAAAGGCGGCATCGTCATGCGCGCGCGAACGGAAATTGTTGAGAAAAAAGCCGGGAGCTTTCAAATCATCGTGACCGAGCTTCCATACCAGGTGAATAAGGCGAATTTGATTGAAAAAATCGCCATGCTTGTGACGAATAAGAAGATGGAAGGGATTCGCGATCTTCGCGATGAATCAAATAAG
Source organism: uncultured bacterium (assembly GCA_965368095.1). Lineage (GTDB taxonomy): Bacteria > Patescibacteriota > Patescibacteriia > 2-12-FULL-60-25 > 2-12-FULL-60-25 > 21-14-all-47-17. The sequence continues at coordinate 6,107 of CBDULO010000032.1, forward strand.
GAGGGGATTCGCATTGTGGTTGATTTGAAGAAAGACGCATATCCGAAGAAGGTGCTGAATCAGCTCTATAAGCAAACCCAGCTTCAAGATACATTTCATGTGAATTCGCTTTGTCTCATAGACGGTATCCAGCCGCGCATTTTGAATTTGAAAGGCTTGCTTGAAGAATATATCAAGCATCGTGAAGATGTGGTGCGCCGCCGAACGCAATACGATCTTGATCGCGCGAAAGAGCGCCAGCATATCCTCGAAGGATTGCGGATCGCGCTTCTTCATATTGATAAAATTATCGAGACCATCAAGAAATCGAAAGACAAGGATGAGGCGCGGGCAAATTTAATGAAGAAATTTAAGCTGAGCGAAATTCAGGCGCAGGCGATTTTGGATATGCGCTTGCAAAGTCTCGCGAATCTTGAACGATTGAAGGTCGAGCAAGAATATGAAGAAAAAACGAAGCTCATCAAAGCCTTGGAAGCAATTTTGAAATCGAAAACAAAAATTCTTGGCATTGTAAAAGATGAAGTGATCGAAATGAATGAGAAATTCGGCGATGAACGCCGTACGCAAATCGTGCCTCATCCGATCGGCGAATTCTCCATGGAGGACTTGGTACCGCAAGAAGACGCCATGATTATGCTGACCATGGGCGGATATATTAAGCGTCTGCCGCCGGACACATTCCGCACGCAGGGCCGCGGAGGAAAGGGCGTCGTCGGTCTTTCCACAAAAGAACAGGATCAGGTAATGAAGATGTTTACAACAAACACACATGCGGAAATTTTCTTCTTCACGAACCGCGGGCGTGTATTTCGCTTAAAAGCATATGACGTGCCGGAAGGCTCCAGAACATCCAAAGGACAGGCAATTGTGAATTTCCTTCAGCTCGCTCCGGGTGAAAGGGTTTCGGCCATTTTACCAAAGGATGATATCGAAGGAGCGAAATATCTTGTGATGGCAACGGCCGGCGGAACGATTAAGAAAACAAGCCTCAAGGCATTCGATAATGTTCGACGCTCCGGTCTTATCGCCTTAAAGATTCAGGAAAATGATGAGTTGATTCGCGTAACACCATCCGATGGCGATGATAATATTTCTATCGTAACTGAACAGGGGCAGTCGATTCGTTTCAGCGAAAAAGATGTGCGTGAAATGGGGAGGAATGCCGCCGGGGTGCGCGGAATCAAGCTGAAGAAAAATGACCGAGTGATCGGGATGGATATTATCAGCCAGAAGCTCGCGGAAAAGGGCGAATTTGAACTCTTTACCATTACGGAAAACGGTCTTGGAAAACGGACGAACTTAAAAAATTATAAATTGCAGAAGCGCGGCGGTTCGGGAATCCGCACGGCAAAAGTGACGGAAAAAACCGGAAGAGTTGTTGGAGCTTTTGTTTCGTCAAAAGATGATGATTCCGACCTCGTCATGATCTCAAAAAATGGCATTGTCATCCGCATGGCCTTCAAGTCGGTTCCATCGCTCGGGCGCGACACGCAAGGTGTCAGACTCATGCGCTTTAAAGAGGCGGGAGACCTCTTGAGTTCAGTGACCTTTGTGTAGCTGTACCATCGGAAACAAAGCGACCTCGATCCAGTGTCGGATCGAGGTCGTTGTAGAAAATTGAGGAGAGTTTTACGCGAGACGGAAGTGTCGCGCGATGAGCTCGGGCTCGACCGTTGCTTCGGTACGGAACTTCTCGCCGATCGAGAGCTCGAAACAGA
>CBDULO010000033.1:0-7776 GCA_965368095.1 uncultured bacterium
GTTTTTACCCTGTCCAAAATCTCTTTAAATTCTTCAAGCTCAAAACCTTCGCGATAGAGGCCCGTTTCCACCGGAATATGAATTCTGGCCCGTCTCTCTCCTTTTCTTCCCTCAATATAGGTGAGCTGATCCATATTGAATAAGACGAAAGAAATATCATTCTCAATCGCCTCTTTTAAAGCCTCGCGTGAAAGCAGGCCAAGAATGAGAATATGCTCTTTGTATCCTGCCGCGCGCAAATCAAGCGCTTCTCGCAATGAATCAACCGCAAGCCAATTCACTCCTTCCTCAATCAATACCCTAGCTGTTTGAAGCAGCCCATGCCCATAGGCATTTGCTTTTATAACCGGCATAACCTCCGCATCTCCCGCGATGAGAAAAAGAGCCTGAATATTTTTTTTCAGACTCTCTCTTGATATTTCAATCCATGTCTTTGCCTCGCTCATGCTGAGATTTGATTAAATCCGGTGTATTTCCGCAATACTTCAGGAATAGCGATGGACCCATCTTCTTGTTGAAAATTTTCCAAAATCGGGATCATCGCTCTTGGCGTCGCGACAACCGTCGCATTCAATGTATGTACAAGTCCGCGCTCATTCTCCTTGCTCGTATATTTAATATCCAATCCTCTCGCCTGATAATCCAAACAATTCGAGGTACTGGTAACCTCTCCCCATCCGCCTTCTTTGCCGTTTCGCCCCGGCATCCACGCCTCAATATCGTAGCGGCGATAGTCCGAACCGCCGAGATCGCCGGTAACACAGTCCACGACTCGATATGGAACGCCGAGACTTTGCCAAAAGGCCTCCTGAACACGAAGCAATTCGGCATGCATCGCCTCACTCTGTTCCGGACTGCTGAATGCGAACATTTCTACCTTGGAAAATTGATGCACTCGGTAGAGGCCGCTGGACTCCTTGCCATAGGAGCCGGCTTCGGTTCGAAAACAATGTGAGAATGCGCAATATTTTTTTGGAAGCGCCTCCGCCGGCAATACTTCCCCAGAATGGTATCCGAGCACGGTGATTTCAGATGTTCCGATCAGGGCGAGATCATTTCCTTCGATAAAATACACCTGGTCTTCCGGTCCGCGCGGCTGAAACCCTTTCGCGACCAAAACCTCTTCTTTGGCGAGCTCCGGTGTTTTTAAAAACTCAAATCCCTCCCCCATGGCAAAATCAATGGCATATCGAATCATGGCTTGCTCAAGAATTGCCAATTGGTTTTTTAAAAAATAGAACTTACTCCCGGTTACCTTGGCTCCGCGTTCAAAATCTATCAACCCATGTGAAGCGGCAAGCTCCATATGATCTTTTGCCGCAAATGAAAACTTTGGAATCTCTCCAACTGTTTTTAATTCGACATTATCTTTGTCACTATCCCCCTCCGGAACGTCTTTATGCGTCCGGTTTGGGATCGCGTGAAGCATCGCCTCCCAATCGGATTTAACCTCCTCAAAATCCGCTTCGAGCACCTGCAGTTTTTGCTTTAATTCTTTCCCCTCTTTCATTAATGCGTCTCGGTCATCGCCGCCCTCTTTCATCCGACCGGCAATCTCATTGCGTTTTTGCCGGACATCTTCGATGGACTGTAGAATACGAAGCCGGTCGTCCTCTAGCTTTAAAAAGGCGTCGAGATCGACTTTCGATCGTCTTTTCCGAATATTCTCCCTGACTTCTTCAATATTGTCGCGGATATACTTTACGTCAATCATATATTATTTTTCTTCTGTTTCAAGTGAGTCTTCAGATACTGTTTTTGGTCTTAGCGTTGGAAATAAAATCACCTCCTTTAGCGAATGTGAGGCAGTCAAAATGGCGGCAAGTCTATCAAGCCCCATTCCCATTCCGCAAGCAGGCGGCATTCCATGCTCTAAAGCCTCCAAGAATCCTTCATCCATTTTTTGCGCTTCTTCGCTCCCCTCTTCCGATAACTTCTGTTGCTCTTCAAATCGTTTTCGCTGTTCAAGAGGATCATGGAGTTCATGGTAGTACGCATTGATGATTTCCGAACCGCCGATCACAAGCTGTGCCACCGCGCTTTTTCGCGGATCCTCTTCAGACGCATTCGCAAGCGGCTTCATCTCTATCGGATAATCAAGCACCCATTTCGGTCCGATCATATTTACGCGCGCCGTCTTTTTATAGAGCTCGTCATAATACTCCCCGATACCGATCGCATTATCGAAACGAATATCGAGCCCCGCCCGCTTCACAGCCTCCTCGATGCTCTCGGGCTCCGTATGCTCATCAATATCAATGCCGCATGCGTCCATGATTGATTGTCGGAATGTGACGCGAGGGAATGGCGCATCAAATGTAAATACATTCTCCTCTCCTTCAATGGTTTCCGTACCGATGGAGCGCTTGATCATATACATGAGCATCTCTTCCAAAAACGTGATGAATCGTTCTTTGTCCGTATAGGCCCAATACAGTTCAATCTGCGTGAACTCCGGATTATGTGCGTAGTCGATTCCTTCATTTCTGAAGCACCTCGCGATTTCATAAATTTTTTCAAACCCGCCAACGAGCAGGCGTTTTAGGTATAGCTCCGGAGCAATACGAAGATATAGCTCAATATCGAGCGCATTATGATGCGTCGTGAATGGCCGGGCATTCGCTCCCCCGGGGATCGGTTGCAGTACCGGCGTCTCAACTTCTAAAAAGTCACGATCATGTAAAAACTGTCTCAAGCTCGAAATGAGTTTTGAACGAATAATAAAGGTCTTTTTAACATTCGGATTTGAAATAAGATCCAATTCTCTTTGTCGGAATCTCTTCTCTTTATCTTGAAGGCCATGCCATTTTTCCGGAAGCGGAAGAAGCGCCTTGGTCAGCATATTCCAGTCCGTTAGTCCGATGCTCTGCTCACCCCGCTTCGTTGTAAATAATTTCCCGTGTACTTCAATAATATCTCCGGGATCAACAAGATCGCGAAATTGATCAAAAAGTTCAGCGCCAATATCATCCCGGCGAAGGGCGATCTGAATTTTACCGCTCCTGTCCGTGATATCCGCGAACATCATCCCGCCGTGTACGCGCTTGGTAAGAATGCGTCCCGCGACAATACACAGTTTTTCATCGCGGCTCCATGTGTCAAAAGATTGAAGCGCGTCGCCGATATAGGTATCGCGCATCGTTATTTTCGAATACGGCCCCTTGCCGATTTCACTGAGTTTTTGAATTTTTTCTAAACGTACATCTCGCTCCGAGAGCATACCCGTTCATGATCTGCCCGAACTCTTTATTCGGACAAATGGTTACTAGTCTTTGATTGAAACTGTCTGCCGGCCATATATGCGCATCGTCCTCGAATTATTTTACCTCTTTTACGATATAGGTCGTAATGCCGCCGGGCGTCTCTACGCGCACCGCATCTCCCACCTTGCTTCCGATCAGCGCCTCGCCGATAGGCGATTCATTTGAGATTTTACCCGAGAGCGGGTCAGCCTCATTTGAACCGACGATAATGAATGTCTTTTCCTTGTCTTTCACTTCCGTCACAACGGTTGAACCAACACGCACAACCCCCGCCTCCCCTTTTTCATTCTCGATGACCGCGACATTTTTCATGATGTCCTCGATTTCAAGAATTCTGCCTTCGACAAAGCCGAGCGCGTCTTTCGCCTCATGATATTCCGCGTTCTCTGAAAGATCGCCCATCGCCTTTGCTTCTTCGATGCGTTTCGCGAGCTCTCGACGCTTCACCGTCTTCAACTCATTCAGCTCTTCTTTGAGCTTTTCAATGCCTTCGGCACTCATGTACTGAATCTTTGCCATAGTTTTATTATAATACCATTCTAATGAAAATCGTACGGAATTTCCGCACGTTCTTATTTTTTCACACTACCTGAGCCCCCTTCCCCCGTCAACTAGAAGGCTCCGCCTCGATTGGCACGCTCCTGCCACCACCATGTATAGATATCCCGCACTACGGGAACGGCGGTGGAAGATCCCTCCCCTCCTTGTTCGAGTAAAACCATAATCACGATTTCCGGCTCCTCAAAAGGCGCGAAGGAAGTAAACCATGCATGCGTCTCTTTCTCACTATGCCACTGCGCCGTTCCGGATTTCCCGGCAATCGGCACAGGAAGATGCGCGAGTCCTCGCCCCGAGCCAAGCGTCACCGTTTCTCGCATTCCCTCGCGCACGATTTCAATATCGTCATGGATATCGTCTCCAAAATACTCTTCATTTGTTTCGGCATCCTTTACGACATGCGGCGTCACATAGGTTCCCCCATTCGCAATAGCCGCCGTATAGCCCGCCACCTGCAAAGGCGTCACAAGCAAGTCCCCCTGTCCGATGGAAAGGTTGTATGTATCCCCGACATACCAGCGCTCATCTTTTGCTGCCTGCTTCCATTCCGGGGTCGGAATATGCCCGGTGACTTCTCCCGGAATATCAATTCCCGTTTCTCTCCCTAAACGAAATATATCCAGCCACTTTGCGATTCGCTCCACGCCTAAGCCGACAAATCCCTCATACCCTCCTCCGATTGTATAGAAAAATGTATTTACAGATTGCGCGATTGCTTTTCTTACATCGGTAATCCCATGTCCCCCGCCGAGCCAATCGGGAAAGAACCATTGGCCGATACGAATCCCTCCGACAGAACGCATGCTGGTATGCTCATCAATAATCCCTTCCGCGAGCGCCGCCGTGGCCATCAATATTTTCACCGTCGAACCGGATGGATAGGTCCCTGCCCATGCGCGCGCAAATAATGGATGATCCTCATCTTCAATAAGCGCTTGATAATATGTGGAAGAAACCACACCGGAAAAATGATTATTGTCGAATGCCGGCCATGAAACAAGCGCCAATATTGATCCGTCTCTTGGATCCATGGCGATGACACTCCCGCGCGCCACATCTAAATCCTCCATCTGTGCCTGCAATGCTTTTTCTGCTATCTCTTGGAGCTCGATATCCAGCGTGAGGTGAAGATCTTCTCCGTCCGTCGGCTCGGTTCTCGCAACGAGATGCGTCGGCTTGCCATGCGCATCCACCTCGCTCACCTCTTCCCCCAAGCTTCCGCGCAATCTTTGCTCATAGGATTTTTCAACTCCCGTCTTTCCAATATCATCCGAAAGCCGATATCCGTTCTCTTTCGCAGCGGAATATTCTTCTGCATTTAACTTGCCCAAATACCCCAAAACATGAGAAATGCTTTGAACTTGTTTTGAATACGGGTACCTGCGCCGAGAGCCGATTTCCAGCTGAAAGCCTTGAAAATTCGGTAATTCGAGCGCAATGCTCATTGCCTGCTCATACGGTAAATCGTCTGCAACAAGGTATGTCTCATCCCTTGCCGTTCCCGTGGCATACGCGATATCCCTTAATTCATTTATCGGCCTTCCCAATAATCGCGCCGCAACTGAAAGCTCGGTCTCAACCGACTCCTTGGCCAGCGGAAGATTGCTCGGCGTCATGGTGACTTGAAATCGAGAAACATTATCCGCGAGAATATTACCGGTTCGATCAAAAATAATTCCTCGCTTTGGCGGGATAGGCACCTCCCTCAATCTGTTCCGCTCCGACCGAGCTTGATATGCAGAGCCTTCCACCACCTGCATCCATGCCGCTCTCCCGATGAGAAAAGATAGTGAAACAATGAGCGCCACAGAAGCGATCATGAATCGGCGTTTTGTAAACGCCCTTCCGATAAAGAGCGGATTGCTTTCGATAGGTTCATCTATAAGCTCATCTTCAAAGAATACTTCATGCTTCATGAACGTATTTTTTGTTCCTCGCTTTCTATCAAATAACATAGCTTATAAAATACCGAAGTTTTTTCCCGTTTGCTTTTGGACGGATATTTGGAATCGATTTGTCATGCGCGCAATTATGAAAAAGCCCAATGCGATAATGACCATGTCATAAAAAATGGTCATATACCAGATATATTGCGGCGCCCATACTCGCGAATAGTCGGAAAAAAACGTACCTATTCCGGAGATGGCATAGTGACTCGCCCAGTCCAAGAGCCTCGCGATGAATCCGAGCGCCACCGAAGAATATACCGAACGATTTGTGAGCCAGTAGCGAGAAAGCGATGTAACAATGAGTACAATTCCTACCCATCGAAAAACGATGAGATCAAAGCTAAAGATTTGATAGAGTCCGATAAAGCTCGTAGCGGTTACCGTCATTAGTATTGAGCGCGACGGTTTACTTGTGATCACCGCCAGAATAACCGCCGGCAATAAAACGGGAATCTCCAATCCCGTTGGAAGCATTGGCCGGATAGCAATCTCCCATACGCCAATCGCGAGACCAAATATGATCGCAAGCAAAAAACGAATCATAGACGAGGACGTAATACGCTTGGCCGAAGGACGGAAACGAATTGCAATCTGTCCAGAAGCACATACGGTTCAATGGACGCCGACAAAAACGGATCCGTCTCTTCTCCTTCAATCTTATTAATGACGCCAATCACCAAATTGGGCGGCACCTTGCTCTCGGTTCCGGCCGTCACAACAATGGTGTCTTTTTCAATACCCGCATTGTTTGGAATAAATGTGAGTACCGCCGTTCCATTCCCTCGCCCCTCCACAATTCCTGCTAATTCCCTCCTATCAATCAGCTTTGCCGCGACGCGGCTATCAATATCCGTGAGCAAGGTGACCACGGAAACATGCTCCTGGATCTGATCAATTTTCCCGATGAATAATCCTTCCTCGGTAATAACCGCCTGCCCCAGCTCCACATGATCATTCAATCCTCTATCGATAAGAATATATGCCTGACGATCTTTAATCTCTCTCCCGATCACTCGCGCTCCAACATTGTCATATCCGGAATCCTCAAGAAAACCGGCCTGTGCGCGCAAGCTTTTATTCTCTTCTTTAAGCGCTTTTAAGCGCACATAGTCGACCTCCAAGCGCTTGAACCTTGTCTCGAGTTCCGCAATCCTTGCCCCTTCATCAGTCTGCCCTCCGATGCCATGCACCGCATATTGCGCGCCGCCGCTCACAAAACGAATGACCGGCAATGTGGCTGCCCGAAAGATATTGGTAAGCGGTTGAAAAATTCCTGAGACCGTTAAAAGAATAAGGACGATGAGCCCCCCGACAAAAAGAGTCCATTTATATCTCTGTAGCATGCCTTCAGAAATTTTATATCCCCTTCACAAGATCGGATGCGGAGACCGCGACATCATCGAGAAGACGCTTGTCCTCGAGCAATTTGGCCGTCCCGCGCACAACGCATGTTTGCGTATCTTCCGCGACATGAACCTTCAGCCCCGTCCCTTTTGAGAGCGCCTGGTCCAAGCCTCGAAGCAAGGCCCCGCCTCCGGTTAACATAATACCTTTTTGATAAATATCCGCGACAAGTTCCGGCGGGGTGATTTCAAGAATCGCCTTCACATGATCGATGATTGCTTTAATGGAACGGGCAAGCGCTTCGCGAATTTGCGCGTCGTTCACCGTGATTTCCCTCGGGAGCCCGCTTAAAAGATCTCGTCCGCGCATGGATGTTTCAATCGCTTCTTCCAGTTCAACCGCTGAGCCAATTTCAATTTTTATTTGTTCCGCGATTCTTTCACCCAAGAGAAGATTGAATACGTCTCGCGCATATTGAGTAATATTTCTGTTCATTTCTTCACCGGCGATATTTATACTCTTCGAAGTCACAATTCCATTCAAGGAGATCACGGCGATCTCGGTTGTTCCCGCCCCAATATTAATAAGCATATTCCCGACCGGATCGCTGATGGAAAGTCCCGCCCCGATTGCCGCGGCAATCGGGGCGGGACTTTCCATCA
>CBDULO010000034.1:0-7630 GCA_965368095.1 uncultured bacterium
ACTCTTTGTTTAGATACATTTTTACAAGACGATGTAGCCCGTCTAGCGTTAGCCACTTTCCGTTTTTGTTTTTCATGATATCAATCGGAAAAGACGTATCACACTCTTGAATCTTATCTCTATGGTACGGATACTCATCTGGATTCTCCATGACCTGCTTCGGCGTAATGACGATATTTCCATCTTCATCTTCCCAAAACGGAATATCAAAAATCCAAAGAAGTTCATTCATATCCATCTCTTCAACAGGAACTTCAAGTGCCCATAATTTTTTATTGTCACGCCAAAAAGGGAAATCAAATGCATGCTCGTCATGACGAGGGTCGGTATATATTTGCTTTTCAACTTTTTTTTCCGACATAATAAATGACCCTATTTCAATTAGCTACTTGTTTTACGTTTTGGGGAGACATTGAACCCAAGATACTTTCCAAGCATGAGTCTCGTTTGCGCATCGATAGCTGGAACTGCTCCAAAAACGACAAAAGTAATTGGAAGAAGCGCCCATTGCAGAATCATAATGAGAAAGGCGTAGGCGCGAGAATAGGTTGATGGTCTCGGTGGGAGTAGGGTCATTGCAAGAGCGGCAGAAACAAATAATCCAATCATCGCGAAACGCATGAGCCATTGAAGCGTAAACGGTGTATTTTGAAAAACCGCAAAGCTACGAAACCGCTCCGGCGCCAGCAAGAACGGAAGGTAACCGAGGATAAAAATCAAAATCGGCGCGGTTGCCCAGGTATACATCCCTTCAAGCTGTTTAAAAATCCAAATAAACTTAATCCGAAATGGAATGTCTTTATTTTTTGAAAACGCCTCGACCATAAACGGGAAATTCTCAACCCCCCATGCCCAACGGCGCAATTGCTTATACAGCGCGCCAATGCTCGCTCGGTAATTTCCCGTCATCACCGTATCCATGGAAACCGGCAAATGAATTGGCGTGACTCTATAGTGTCCATTATAGCGAAGAAAGCCCTGGAGAAAGATTCTTGAATCTTCCGAGACGATGTCTTTTTGCCAATACCCGACATCAATAAGCATGCGAAGCGACATGGAATGTGATGAAAAAGTCATCATCCCCTCGGGACGCGCAAGCTCGGTCATGAGCCAGAAGGTTGTTCCAAACATGGCAACGCGAATCGGCGCGGGACTTTCCCAAAGATTATTATTATAGAGCGGCACAGGCTGATATGAGCTCCGTGTTGGCTCCGGAATGGTGAGATAGGTGTAGGTGAGGCAAGAGAAATATTGCGAATGCACGAGCGTATCTACATCGAAAGATGAGACGATGGTCTTGTCCGGATCAAACCCTTGTTCAATGAGCTTCGGCACGATCTGATTCGCGGAATAATTGAGATTTGAGCCTTTTCCCGGAATCTCATCCGGAAGATCGACTGGATGAATGGTTGAAAAAAGTCCGCCAAATACATCCTTGAACTGTGGAATGAGCTCATTTATTGTTCGTTCAAAATTCTCTTTATCACGCGCTTCCCCGGCGAGGACAATAAATAATTTTTTTGACGGATACGCGCTCGACTGAATTGTCTCCAATGTATCTCGAATCACATTGGCCGGCTCTTTATAGGTTGGAAGAAAAATAAGATGATTGATTTCTTCATACCCGGGAAGATGTTCAGCGTCATGCTGCCAATCTCTTTTCAGAGCGACTTTATATCTTCGCCATGATGTCAAAAGGAAAGGAATGAAATAGATCACGCGTGTCAGCCAGTAGAGATCAAAAATGATAATAAAGTAGACCATCCAAAGCGGCCGGATAAAAGACAGGGTGATTGTTAAAATAAGCGTGGTCCATACCAAGCTTCCGGGAATTATCTCAATCAGTCTTCTTTGAAAATACGTCATGATTTTGGTTTTGTGATATTTGGCTCGCGATCGTATATCGGTTCGATATATTGCTTCTTGGTAAGCTTTCCCGCCTTAGCATTCTCAAGCACCTCTTCCAACTCAAGCTCACCTCCCCCTATCATTTCATACATTGGCAATCCGAGAAAACGTGAAAAGAGATTCGCATAGAGCACGCCGGTACGAATGGAAGAGAATGATCCGGGACCGGACACGACAATTACGCCTTTGAGAGCCGGGGCGTATTGCTCCCAATCCTTTTCAATAGCTGTTAATACCGCCTTTCCTCGTCCTTTGATTTCACGCCGCAATACCCCTTCTTCTTCAGATAACCAAGCGATATGCGACTCGTCTTTTTGCCTTGTATCAATATAGAGCCAGGACATAATTTACGGATTTCTATCTCGCAATGTATCAACAACGACGCTTTTCGGCGCTTCCAGAATGGCATAGAGAAATTTGTCCGTCATATCTTTTCGGTACTGAAATTCATCGAAGCCCATTTGTGAAAAGTTAATTTCAAACCCAACGCTGTCCTCATTTTCCTTCACGACCTTTTCCAATTTCTTCTGATCGATATCTCCGACAATAAATAAATCCACCGGCGCTTTTGCCTCTCCGATAAATGATCCGAGGAAGGCAAGATATTTTATGTCCCCCAGTTGCAAAATTTCTTTATCGAGCTGACCTTCAAGCAGGACTCTTGCTCGCATCACAAGCGCGGTAATTTCCGAGAGAAGTTTGAATTCCGGGTTTACTGTATAAAATTTCTTTTTTACCCCCGCCTGTTTTTTTTCTTCGCCTTCCACTACAATTTCATCGACTTCAATGATCAAGCCGAGTTTCAGCAAATTGGAGAGCTCGCGTCTCACGGCATTAATTTGCGTATCAACGCGACGCGTAATTTCTCGCACATAGAGCTGTTCATTCGGCGACTTCAAAAAGAGGCTGAGAAGCTTTACGCGCGTTCGAGAACCAAATAAGTGTTCAAGCATATCTTCTAGAGATTAGATTGCCCCAATTGACGTTTCTTGACAAGCACCCTAGGCTCAAAATACATCTAGACCAAAGTAGGCCAACGATCGTATACTCTCCCCTGAAGCACATGAGCAAACAAACGCAGTTTCGAATTGCAGAAATCGAGGTACAACGCCACGTCGAAGAAGACCGTATTGTCGGCTTTTTTCGCTATGATTCCGAACAGAGTGAGAAAAAGTCACCCCTCCTTGTCATTCTGGCTGATATCTCTTCAAGCCTCTATGTCTATGAACAGCTCCTGGATGTGATTAATGAAACGGCGGATCAAGCCCGGCATCTCACGGCCGATGTTCATGGCGATCCCATGGCAAGATTTGAGAAGATTGTTGAACGATTGAACAAGGCTATTGCTCAATTCATCGAAGAGGAGCCGTCCGAGATCGCATGGAAGCGCGTGAATATTTTCGCGATGGAATTCAGCCAAGCGCATGTGTGTTTGACCGGTATCGGGAGATTGTCGAATGTTTTGATGCAAAAGCAAAATGGCGGTGAATATAAAAGCTATGATCTTTTCGGCTCTCTCGAACAGCCCGCCAGTTTGAATCCGGAAAAGATATTCGCCTCCGTTCTCTGCGGACCATTGAATGTTGGTGACTCGCTATTTATCGGCACGAATAATTTTGACCGCTGGAGAAATGATCTTGGTCTCATAGAACGCATTGGTACCTTGCCGCCGGTTTCAGCTGCCGTGGACATCAAGCAGGACATCGAACGATTAGATCTTCCGGAAGATTTTGTCGGTCTTCTTGTGAGTCATGTGCGCGTTCCTCCTCGCAAAGGACTTAAAAAAAGCTTGGGTGATGGCCCGGAAGCGCTTGCCGCAAAAACCGTACAAGCGATGTATAAGAAAGAGCAGGAAACGCAGGAAGTCCTTTCACCTTCCATGGCGCCAAAAAAGAAAGCGGCGGCTGCCCCAGGGCCAAAAAGCCGCGCCTTCAGCAGCACCTCTTTTTCTTTTGTAAAATTAGGAGCGGAATTAAAAGCCAAGGCAAAAAATCTCTTTAATAAAAAGAAGGATCCTGTCGCGATGAATAGTCTTCGCGGGCTTCATGCCGGGCATGGGAACTTTCTTTCAAACCAGAAAAAAACCTTGCTTCTCGTAGGAATCATCGGGTTTATTCTCTTGGGTTCATTCGGCGGATGGGCGTATTTCAACCAAAAGGCAAAAGCAAAAGCTGAATTATGGCAGGCGCTATACGAACAAGTCGTTGATAAAAAGAATTTAGCTGAGGCTGACCTTGTCTATGGAAATGAGTCGCGAACCCGAGAACAGATTGATGAAGCGAAATCACTTCTCGAAGATCTTACCGGAGACACCGAGGAGCAAATTGCCAAAAAAGCAGAGCTTCTCGCGGGATTGGATGCCGTTTTATATAAATTGAAACGCGAAACGGTTTTGGAAGACCCTGAACTTCTCGTTTCTCTCGCCGCGGATGCCCCGGAGCGCAGCTTGCGTTCGCTCTCGCTCTTTAATGGAAAAACATTTTCCATTGATGATTCAGCAAAGCAGGTTGTAATCGTTGACAATACTTCTAAATCCGTCACGCGATCCGATATCCCAGACAATGTTGGGAATGTCATAGCGGCAGCAACCGGCAATAGCGGCGTCTTTGCCATCACAAGCGAGAAGCGCCTTCTCCTTATCCGTGAAGATGGCACGGTGACAAATGGCCAAATACAGTCCTCGGAACTCAATGAGCTGAAAGATGTCGAGGTCTACGCGAGCCGTTTTTATATCCTAGATCCGGCGAGTAATATGATTTGGAAATATAACCCTGCCGGCACCGGCGCTACCGCCGAAGCAAAATATCTCCAGCAAAATAGCGAGACATTTTCGAATGCGCGCTCTCTCGCGATTGATGCAAGCGTATACGTCGCCTTTGATGATGGACGCGTAAAGCGATATTTGTCGGGTGCGGAAGAAACGTGGTCCCCCGTTCCGGTTGATCCGGAGCTCGATAATGCCGTGTCGATTTGGACCACCGCTGACACGGATCGAGTTGTGGTTGCCGATCAAAAAAATAATCGCATTGTTATTTTCAGAAAGGACGGCCGGCTCGTTGGACAGGTCACGTCTCCAAAATGGACGGGCCCAAGCGCCGTCACGGGAGATGATGAAGCGAAGAAGCTATTCGTCTTAGATAATAATCGCATCTATCAAATAGATCTCCCATAATAAAAACACCCGCTTGATGCGGGTGTTTTTATCTACATATCTGGATCCTCACGTCGCTCAATGCTCCTCCGGATGACAGAAAAATAAAAAAGTGTGTATATCACACACTTTTTTATTTTCTATCATTTCAGATTAACGGAGGCGCCCGCTTCTTCAAGCTTGCCCTTGATTTCCTCTGCTTCCGCTTTCGCGGCTCCTTCTTTAATCACCTTTGGTGCCGCGTCAACCATGTCCTTCGCCTCCTTGAGGCCAAGTCCGGTAATTTCACGTACCGCTTTAATGACAGCGATCTTATTTCCTCCCGCTTCCGCGAGCTCAATGTCGAATGAGTCTTTCTCTTCCGCGCCGCCTGCCGCCGCGCCGCCTGCCATCATGACAGGAGCCGCCGCACTGACACCGAAGTGATCTTCAAGCAACTTTACGAGCTCAGCGAGCTCCATCACGCTTAGCTTTTCGATGGACTCAACTAATCCTTTGAATTTTGCGGGAATTTCGACGGGAGCCTTCTCCTCTTTTGTCTCTTCCTGCTTTACTGCTTCTTCAGACATATTTGATATAGATTATTGCTTCGAGCTTTCGCTTTCAGCTGATTCTTCAGACGAATTATCTTCTGCTTTTTCAGGCTCCGCCTTTGCTTCTTCCGGAGCTGCTTCAGGGGCAGCTTCTTCTTTCTCCGGCTCCGCTTCTGCTGCCGGTTCTCCCGCTCCTGTCTCCTCTTGTTTTTCGCGATGGGCGTTCAACAAGCGGACGAAGGCGCCGGTAGGACCGTTCAGCATATAGAGAAGCTGGGTAAGAAGTTCCGGCTTGGATGGCAAGGTAGACAGTTCATTCACGTAACTCGCATCAACGACCGCTCCGTCAAAGATTCCTCCAACCAATTTGATTGGAAGAGTCTTGCCGGCGTCACCAATGATTTTCATGGGTGCCATTTCATCGCCATGCGCGAATGCGACCGCAAGCATTCCTTCCAGTCCGGAGAAATCGACTTCATAGCCGGCTTCTTTGGCGGATCGAGAAAGAAGGGTCTTTTTCGCGACAACGTATTCCACATCTTGTTCATGCATAAGTTTACGCATGTCCGTGATATTTTTGACATCCATGCCATGATAGTCCGCGAAGGCAACTGACTTTCCGTTCTGAAACGCATTCGTGAGACGTTCCAAAATTTCAGCCTTTTGTTCTCGTGTTTTTGGCATAATAGGTATTATCCATGTGTAATGATCGACCTTTGAAGAACCTTTTTATCATCTTTTCTTCGAATTTATTTTGTCTATTTTGGCTGCAAATTCATTATCGCTTCTCAGCGTAGCTACGGCTATGCTTCGGCGCGCTTCAGAATTTTCGCTCAAAATATTTCAAGAATAAATTCACGAAGAAAGACCACAAATAGATTCTTACAAAACAAACGCAGGATTTCGTCCTGCGAATGAAAAGCTATCGTAGCGATTCTTCCTCGGTAAGGCGAGCGAACGCTCATTTACATCCTTTCGGATCCTTACTGTCTCAGGACGGAGGGCCTTGCTTTACGCAAATCCCCACGCTTGTTCGAGAAGTACTCTAATGGAAAACCCATATCGGGTCAAGAACCGCTCTTTTTACCAGGTTTTTTGATCTTTTATCTAGGCGAGGTGCTTTTTAATGAGCGCCGTGAGTTCCACAATATGCTCCTCTTTATCCTTCACCATCTTCTCCCAAAAAGCTCCGCAATCGCCGCAATCGCCGGCATCCTTTTTATAATCGTCTTTAATTCTCCAAAGACTTTTCTGCTCTTGAACGAGCTGGTTCATTAAATTGTATACATGATTGTCGTGCATATATTTTTATACGCTAGTGAATAAGTATATTTACTTTACCTCACTCTCGTCCACTGGATGGATGTCCGTTTTTATACCGCCGCCTGATTCCAAAATCGTTCTTAAATTCTCGATATCTTTTCCGTTTGCAATAGTGACAGTGAGATTATGTTCAGCGGCGAGTTTTGACGCGATCGGATCAAATGGTGCGCTTGAACCGGGCGACCAGTCGTCCCCGACGATCTCTTGAAATTCCGGCCAGGTCAGGGCGTCAAATGGCTTTGCGTCGCTGAACTTATTTGGATCCTTGTCATAGACTTGCGCGACATTTGAAAGATTCAATACATGTTTCGCTCCATAATTTAATCCCATGCGCACAGCCACATAGTCGGTGGAGTGGCCGGGGCGCCAACCCGCTGCGACAAGAATGGGCGCATGCCATTCAATAATATGTTCCGGATTCTTCATCATTTCAGGATGCGCCTCTTTCCTAAAAATCGCTCGGAGCAAATGTCCGTTTAGTCGCGTCGCGTGAATTCCCAGCCAATCTTTATCATCATTCGTGAGCTCATCGACGTCAGCCGCGGCATTCATATATTCACGCGCCGTCTTCCCGCCTCCCACAATCAAAATAAATCGCTGATCTTTTTGAATCTGTTCAAGCAGAAGCTCGCGAAAGGCTTTTAAAAAAGTCGCGTCGATTCCTCCTGAAGGAACAACGAGCGAACCGCCGAGAGAAATAACAATTGGTATAGGT
>CBDULO010000035.1:0-7362 GCA_965368095.1 uncultured bacterium
ACCCGCTCTCCTCCCATTTCTTATAAATATCGCCCTCATGGGACGTCGCGTCATACGCTTTTGGCAATTCCATAGATGTAGGAAAGGATAACGTATTGGGACTTTTCTTGATAGTCTCAGTTTTTGTCAGCATTTTTTAACAAAAAAATGCTTTGTTTTAAGGGGTTTTACCGCCTTTGTTTGTTTTTGTTAACGCATTGACAATTCCTTCAAAAATCGGTAAGTTAAGCTATTCTCTAGATCGGGAATATGGCTCTTACACCCAATGAACAAGCGGCAAAACTCATTGAGCGCGCCCATCAGATTCTTATCGTGACGCGGGAACACCCGACGCATGATTCGATTTCTTCCATCATTGCCCTTGGGCTGATTTTGAAAAAAGTGAATAAGAAATTCGATATTGTTGTCCCCGGATATGATGAAAAAAATCATCCCGGATTTTTGGCAAAGCTTCCAATACGAACGAAGCCGGGAGCGATGCGCGCCTTCCATATCAAGCTGGATGTTTCAAAGACCCCGTTATCCGAGCTTATGTATGATGTGAAACAAGGAGAGCTTATCATGACTCTTGTGCCGAAATCCGGCGAGTGGAGCGAGGCGGATGTAAAAACCGATCTTGGCCGAGATCGTTATGATCTCGTGATTGCTGTTGATGCCCCTGATATGAAAAGTCTTGGAAGGGAATTCATTTCTCATTCCGACTTTTTGTATCGCACGGATATTTTAAATATTGATCACTCCCCTTCCAATGAGCACTGGGGTCAAGTAAATTTGGTTGATTTGAATACCGTTTCGAGTTCGGAAAGTCTGTATCGTTTTTTAATGAGCTGGCGGAAAGATCTTCTGGATTCTGAGATCGCAACCGCGCTCCTTGCAGGAATGATTGCGAAAACAAAAAGCTTCCGCACAAAAAATGTGACGCCGAAAACGCTCGCGGCGAGCTCGCGTCTTCTTGAGGTTGGAGCAAAGCGTGAAGAAATCGTGAAGCAATTGTGGCGAGTACAAAATGTATCCGGCCTAAAGTTATGGGGGCGGGTACTTTCACGCATTGAGTACGATAGTGATTCGGGACTTGTTTGGTCGAATTTAACCGAGCAAGATTTGGTTGAAACCGGTGCGAGTGCCGAATCCCTGGAAGTCTTGGTTGATGACGTTCTCGCCTACGCACCCGAAGCGAAGGTGATCGTCTTCTTCACCCCGCATCGAGATGGACTTCGCGTACTGATTCATACCGTCCCTCCGATGAACGCGGCCGAGCTTGGGCGCATCTTTGGCGCAGGCGGTACAAGCGAGCGATCCGTTTTTATATACAAAGAGTCCGGCACCATGGCTGAGCGAATTAAGAATGTTTTGGATCGGCTCAGTTCAATCGTGAAGAAATAATACTTCGCCGCTGATATATTTACGCTTCAGCGCTTCTTCCGCCTCCGCGCAGGCGGCTGATGGCTTCCAGATCTTCCTCGACAGTCTCCAGGAGCATCGCGATATCTGCACGGTTCGCTATCAAAACACCCTTGATCTTTTGATAGCTCTCATTGTTTGCCTCTTCATATCCATCATCCAGGTTGATCCCCAGCTCGTCCGCCTCATCATATATTTCAGCCAAGCCCTCACTCAAAAGCTGTCGCTGACGATTCCGTTGCTTCTCCAGCTTCGCTACTTCCGAAAGTTCCGGCCGTTGTAATTCTTCGGGCGACGGCGGATTTAAATTTATTTTCTCAAACCATCCCATATCAATATTTTTCGCTTAGCTGATTCGCGAGCCAATCAAGACGCGACTGGCCTTTTCCCGGCGCTTTTGCGACCAAGTCTTTCATGCGCTTATTCTCCACGCCGAGGCGCTCGATGCGCGCATTCAGATCATGTGTCTTTTGCCGGATCGCATCCAAGGTGGTCGCACGGTGCACTTTCGGCGCGCTCGAAAGCTGACGAATGGTCTGACCCGAAGGCGAAGAAGTGCTTTGCATGCCAGCATTATACATCCTGCGTATCATTCTCCCCGTAAAGATATCCACAACCTTGCTTGACGAAGTTTTTTTCCATGATTAAGATACGCCAAGTACTTTTGAAATTCACATGTTTCCAGACATCTTTCCGATTCGTCGGATGGATTTCCGGGAACATGTGCGACTCTCGTAAAATCTCGCCATTAAGGCAAAAGGCGACGTTCCTTCACGGGAACGAAACCCGGGATGATATGAGAGTTAACATATCCTTGGAAACGGAAGCAAAACTTCGACTCCCTGGGGCTCGCCCCTCGGACGACAGTCTCGAGGGAGACCTCAGACTGACCCAATCGCTGAGACCTGAGCGCACCGATCGGTGTCGTAAAGGACTTGGACGAGACGGCAGGCTTATTTACACGGCCACGACTTGGCCGTCGATAAGCAGATCGAAGTTTCAGCCAAACGCAGGAAGATCGAAAGAAATTCTCAGCGACGGCAACCGCAACTCAAAGTGCGATCTTTCGCCCGTCAAAAGGCAGAAGATTTCCACCTTCTCCTCGTGAGAAGCCGCGTGATGAGTAACACTTCCAAACTCGCAAGAGTGAAGAGTGATTCCGGAACCAAGGACATGAAACACTGAAGGCATATGCGCTTCGGCGCAATGATACACGCAGTGGACAAGCGTGAATCAAGTGCACAAGGTGCGTCTCTCGACACAGATGGCCCTCGAATACTGAAGCTGAACGGCGTGAGCTATGCGGCAGAAGGAAAGAGACGTTGCGCTCAAAGCTAAGACATCCCAGTCAAAGCAAAAAGCAAAACGACGCCATGGTCCGAAATGGAATTAGCGAACGGAAATAGCTAAGGACATTCCCGTGTCAGAGATCACATGTTTCCACCTATTCTGAGACGACTCCCAAAAGAGTCGTCTCTTTTCTTTCTCTCTTCTCAAATCTTTTTTCTACAAAAAAACCCGCACAAAAGCCTATGCGTCTGTACGGGGAGCACCGCTCGAAAGCGGTGTCTTTTTATTTTATACTCGAAGTGAGCTGTACGCTGCTTTTCGCTTTAAATATCGGAAGGGCGAGGCGCAATTTTTTCACATAATCGATTGTTTCAGGATAGAGCCGTGAACGCGATAGGATTTCATGAGGCTGATATTCTCCGCTAATCTGCTCATCCCAAATTGAAATCGCCGTTCTCACTTTTGAATACCCTCCATTATATGCCGCGGCCAGATACTCTTTCACTTTGTCATCGTGCATGCCAATTTGCTTCACTGTACTCGGCATGGAAGCAAGCGAGTCGTCCAAATGCGCGGCGGCGGCCCTGACCGCATTTACATGATTCTTGAGACCTTCTTCAAAATCAGGAATCAAGCCAAGCTGTGTTCGTGCGGCAAAGCTCGCATAGGTGCTCGGGATGAATTGTGCGAGACCAAAAGCGTTCGCGCTTGATCGTGAATAGTTATACGTGTCTTTTGTATTTAAGCCGAGCGTGACGAGAAAGCGCTCCACGCCATAATTTGGATCATTTTGAAGCGTCCAGAGATCCGTATGCTCGATGGTCACAATTCCCTTGATCAAGTCCTTATCTACCACATCCGCCATGAGCTTGCCGGGCGTTGAGCGTGAAGCGATATTCGCACTTCTCATCTCGGTAAATGCCTGATCGATTGTCGCGTTTAAATAGTCATGCCCTGCTTTTACCGTTTCCGGGAGATGCAGATCGCGTGAATATGGAGCATAGGCTTCGTCATGCATCTCATAATGCGTAATCGCATTCCCGGCCTTGATGGACTTCAAGATTGGATATCTGACGCCAACAACAATGCTATTCGGATCGCTAATGGCGTACTCACTATTTATATAGTTCGATCTTCGTACAAAAATATCTTCATACCCGGAAGCAATCTCAAGTTTGGTCCCGCGTTTTTTTGCGTCCACATAGCGAATCTCATCCGTTCCCTTATTCCAAACGGCCAGCGTGACGTCTGCCCAAATATCGTCAGTGGGCGTGGTTTTTATTCCATGCAAAGCACGGTCGCGGTCAATCTTTTCTTGCAAGCCCTGTTTTGCTCGATCTACCGCACGAAGAAGCGCCGTATCTCTTGCCGGATCGCCTGTTGAAATACTCTCTCCATATGGAAGCCCTTGCGCTCGATAAATCTCTGCTTCCGTTCCAGCCAGCATGCCGGATGCCGGATGAAAATACCGGCCATCGCTCATGCGAAAAATCTGCAGAATAACCTTTGGCGCAGAAGGAGCCGCATCTTCCGCTTCCGTCTGATCTCCCGCCACAAGACCGGCGGATCTTAAGCGGCTTTCCAGACCCGCATAACTTGCATCTTTCATTCCCGAGCCAGGATGATAAAACGTCCCATCGGCCATTTGGAAAATGCCAACGGATGCTTGCGCATTCAATGAAAATCCAAGCACGGCGGCGAAGAATATGGCAAGAACGAAACCGGTTTTAAAAATGGACAATGACGAGGGAAGGGGGTCGGCTTTCATATCTGTTTCATGCTATCGTTCGTGGCTTCCACTGTCTAGTGGAAAACTTGTTCAAAAAAACTTATTTCGCGATATTCGGCTTCATTCCCAACCCACGATGCTTGCGCTCCCCATGAGCGATAATGCGAATTGCCTTGGAAAGCAGTCGGTCCAGATTTCTGTATCCATTTTTGATAATCGCCTTCCCCATGGGAGTCCAGTCCGCTTCCCACATCCCCCCTTCAACGCCCGTCATCTTTTCCTTTGCATTTGCGGGAGCTTCGAATAGGAAAAAATGAACGGTTTTTTGAATCAGCTTCCCTTCTTGACGAAACCGAAAGGTCGTTCGTCCGAGCGGCGCCACCGTTTTCAATCCCTTAAGCCCAGCCTCTTCAAATGCTTCGCGTTTTGCCGTTTCCACAAGATTCTCTCCTTTCTCTTGTTTTCCTTTTGGGAAGGTCCAGCGGCCATAGGCGTTTTTCACAAAAAAAATCTGCGGCTGATTTCCTCGCCGTCGAAAAATAATACTTCCGGCTCCAACCACATTTTGATTGGGCTTTCGATTATCCGCTTTTTTTCTATTGTTGCTCCGCGCTCCCCGAGAGGATTTTGACTGCCTCTTCG
Organism: uncultured bacterium; assembly: GCA_965368095.1. Taxonomy (GTDB): domain Bacteria; phylum Patescibacteriota; class Patescibacteriia; order 2-12-FULL-60-25; family 2-12-FULL-60-25; genus 21-14-all-47-17. The sequence continues at coordinate 5,063 of CBDULO010000035.1, forward strand.
AGTTGAACGTCTTTTCCTTCTTCATAATCTTGTTCAGTTGGCTCAATCACGACGTCAGGCGTAAGGCCAATCTCATTAATGACTCGCTCATTTGGCGTGAGCCATTCAGCGATCGTTATTTTAACGGCGGATCCATCATCCAAAGTGACATAATCCTGCACGGATCCCTTTCCAAAAGTTTGCTCTCCTACGATGGTTGCCAGTCCATAGTCCTGAAGCGCGCCAGCGACAATCTCGGATGCGGAGGCCGATCCGGCATTCACCAATACCACAGTCGGAACTCCTTTCAGCCGATGTCTCCCGGTACCATTCAGCTCGGTGAATATAACGCCCTGCCTTCGTTCTTTGACGACGATATCATCCCCCACCCATTCTCCGGCAAGATAGAGCGCGACGTCCAGAAAACCTCCGGGATTATTTCGAAGATCAAGAATAATACCTTTCGGATTTTTCGCAAGCGCATCGTCTATAATAGCATTGAAGCTTTCTCGCGTATCCGCATTGAAGCTATTTACGGAAATATGGGCGATGCCATCGTCGCGTGGAATCTCGCGAACGCTGATAAGCTTGATTTCATCGCGAATAATCGGCACGTCAAATGGCGGCTCCTCCGTATCCGGTCGGAAAATACCAAGAATCACTTCCGTACCTTTTTCTCCTCGGATTTTTGTTACCGCTTGCTCAATGGTCCAGCCATTTGTTTCGTCCCCATCAACGGAGATAATCATATCTCCCGGTTTCAATCCGGCCTGATCCGCCGGGGTGTCGGGCAATGGAGCCACAATGGAAACGCGGCCCTCCTTCATACCGATTTCGGCGCCAATACCGCTAAATTTTCCATCAAGCGAAATTTGAAAATCTTCCGCGTCTTTTGGATCAAAGAAGGCCGTATAGGGATCCTCAAGCCCGGAGGCGAGGCCGCGCAATGCTCCGTAAAATAATTCGCCATCATCAATCGGCTGACGATAGTATTTGTCTTGCAGCATGCGCCAAACTTCCCAGAACTGTTTGAATTCAACGCTTTGCGCGATGTCGGCCGGCGGCGATTGGCCAATCCCCGTGACTTCCGTTGCGCCGCTCGCGACCTTCGCGCCATTGGAGGACGCGGCGGAAGCTCCCCACATACGACCGATGAATAAACCAATAACCAGCCCAACAATAAGGATTGGGATAAGTTTTGCGTACGAGCGTTTTGGCTTTCTATCTACGAAAAACGACATAACTCTATTCATGCACAACCTCGATCTCCGCGCCTAATTCACGAAGGCGATCATCAAGCGCTTCATATCCTCGATAGACCATTTCCGCGTCATGAATAATCGTCTCCCCTTCCGCGATAAGTCCGGCAAGAACCATGGTCGCCCCGGCGCGTAGATCGAGACTTCGAATTTCCGTTCCCCGCAATGGGGTCGGTCCGGAAATAATAACGCGATGCGGATCGGCGATCACCGCATTCGCTCCCATTTTAATCAATTCATTCACATATCCCATTCTCCCCTCGAAGAGCGGGTCTTGGATAAGGCTCGTGCCATGCGCTTGAGTGGCGATGAGCCCAAAGATGGACTGCAGATCGGTTGGAAAACCGGGATAAATATTCGCCTGTAATTTTGTAAAGGCATTCATCCGCCCGGCGCCTTCCACGGTGAGGCTATTTTTTCCGATTTCAAACGGAATGCCGGTTCGCGTAAGCGCGTTCAATGTGGCGTAAAGATGTTCAGGAACAACCGGCGTCATCTCCACCTTCCCTCTCGTCAATGCCGCGGCAACAGCAAATGTGCCAATTTCCAACATATCCGGAACAACATTCCAGGCTCTGGCAGGCGCTTTCAAAGATTTTACTCCGGTGATTTCAAGATCATGGCTTCCGATGCCTTTAATCTTCGCTCCCGCCGCATTGAGAAAATTGCACAAGTCCTGCACATGCGGTTCGGCGGCGGCGAGCCTAATGGATGTCTGCCCCTCCGCGAGACAGGCGGCCATAATCAAATTCTCGGTCGCGGTCACGCTGAACTCAGGCAGAACAATGAGCCGCCCCTTTAATTTCTTCGCATTCATGGAAAGCGAACCGTCTTTTTCCGTCGTGATGGTTGCGCCCAGCTCCCCAAGCGCAAAAAGATGCGTATCAATCGGCCGGTTTCCAATATTACATCCGCCCGGTTCCGGAACAAAAATCTTTTTGAAGCGCGCAAGCATCGGTCCGAGCAATAAAATAGCGAAGCGCATGCGCTTCATTTTTTTTCGATCGAGTTTCGATGGGTCGAGCTTTGTCGCGTCCACGGTGAGCTCATTCGCTTTCGTCC
>CBDULO010000036.1:0-7287 GCA_965368095.1 uncultured bacterium
AATATGAGAACGCAGTCAGAGTATCTGGGGGTGATTGCCCAGCGGGAGATCGACTAGACTCGCTTCCTGCGGAAGAGGTGATTTACTCGAGCTGGTTCCGAAAAGCAGCGGATGGCGGGGAGTATCCATGTTGTCCGGAAAATGTTGAGGGCGGAACATACTTCAATATTACAAGACGCGGCGATCCGAATTATTCCGGCTGGGTCGGTATGTGTCCGGGAGAGCAGGGCGAATGTACGGAATTCCGTGATCCGAATGACACGACGGATCCAATTTTTAGAGAGAGCGGTCGGCCATACTTCTTCATTAATAATGACAAGCTCGATCAAGCGACCTGCGCCGGAAGTGTTGATGTTGGAGAAGGGTGTATCCTCCTTCGAGACCAGAGCAAGACATCGCTCAATTATTCCGTGGCCGCTTCTTATCATGCCTATGAATCGAATGATTTTGAGCCGACGCAAGCCTTGAATTGTGCCGATAATCCCGCTCATCCATCTTGTCTCGCGACAAATACCACTACGACTGATGCAAATACGCTTCTTAAAGTGAATATTGATCGCGATTGTTCGCAATGGCTTGGATGTGAAAGCGCGGAATCGGTATATGATCCGGCTACGCGTGAATTTAAGGATGTATGTGTGAATTTGGCGCTTTGCGATAAATCTACGCAGATTCCGGGAGATATTTTCTGCGCGAATTATGTTGATCGTCATCCAAGCAGCGAGCCGATCATGACCCAAGGAAAATTCTTTGATATCAATGCATATACCTCGCGCGAGGTGGGCTTGGGAGCTTCCGATTATTCCGGATATGCCATTCCAAACACCTTCCAAATTCCTGATCTTGTAAGCACGCGTGTTGGGGCGGAAGGTGCGAATGATGTTGAAAATAATGAATTCCGTTTTGCGCAAGACTATCGACTGGCGGCTCAAGCCATGATTCCGGTATTCTCAGGCGGAGGCTTTGCAGGAGATACGGCAGATACCGAAGATGAGGTGAGTAATAACGAAGCCTATATTTTAGATACGGATCCGAGCGGTATCGCCGCGGCAAATCCGGAATTGAAGCTCTGTCAGCATAAAGGGACGGGACTGATCGGATATTATCGTGAAGATGATAAGCGTACGGCAGAACAGGAGGCGCTCGATACGAGGTCTCAATTCCCGTGTTTTCTCCCAATCAAAAATGATATCGGAGAGGTGGGTTTCCATAATATTTCTCAAAAATTCAGCATCGACGACCCAAAAACGGATCGTGTCCTTACGAATGCCTTCCCGGTACCGGAATGTCGAGCCTATCCGGAAGCCGACTCGCCATATGCGGAAAGCGTCGTCACGGACTGGGACTTTACGGCGATCCCGCCTAAGCCGGTGAGCGTTGTTGAGGGATTCGGTTCAGCGAATACATGTGAATTTGGTGAAGATTGCGCCTGTACCTATAAGCGTGCCGATTACCAGGGAATCGACAGTAAATTCTTCGATGTCCTCTCACAAAATGTTCCGCCGGGGGTTTGTGTTGGCGGTCCAAGACATGGTCAGACCTGTTTGCCTTCAGCCATTTTCAATGTGGAAGCTTCAAGCGATCAGCCGGTTGGAGGCGACTCCATCGAGTCCGGGGTGCTTTCCGCGAATGCCTCGCTTACTTGCGGGTCAGCTTTGAGCGGCGGGCAATGTATCGCCTTCTCAAAACTTGAAATTATCCGCGGAGTATTCGGACAATGTCTTGAACGCGATACCACCCGCATTCTTGGAGGGGATCTCACCTCGCTTCCTTGCCTCACATGGAATCCAACTCCAATCCTTTTTGGAGACAAAGACCCATTCCACTATCAGCCAACAGCCGGATATCTACCGCCGCAGAATTCAGGGCAATATTATTGCGCGAGTGCCGTGAAAAAGCCGGCGACGTATCAAATTACCCAGCATCAATTCAAACGATTTGTCGGTTCGGATCCTGGACCCGATATTGATCCATTCAGACCTGATCCGCTTGGAATTTTCGATATTCAGCTCGACGATTGGTCAAGTTCACAGTTTCACGATAATCCGGCCAAATTCGCCGGCCAGATGACCCGCATGAGTTATGACGAGCAGTGGGTATCTCCGGATAATCGCTGTTTCCCGGATGAGTGTAGCTTCAGATCGCCATCCTTGATCGGTTTCAGCGCGCAAAAGCAGGGCGGGGTAACAGCTCAGCGCTGTGAACGAGCGGATGATGAACAAAAAAACCATCGTGATTCAACGGCATTGCGTCTTGTAGACGCGGGCACGGGATATTCGGAAACCTTCTTCCGCATCAATGATAATCAAATGGCTATCCTTCTTGGCTCTTCCGGAACAAAGGACTATGTGAACCTCTTAAACGACAGCACGATCAGCTATTTCAAGATTTCTCCTATCGACAATGGAGAAACGGGACGCATTGCTTGCGGATATCAGGAAGAGTGGGTCGATAATATGCCTTCGACGAATTACAATAATAAAGATTCGATCAAGACGGCGGAAAGCGTGTGGAAGGATGAATTTTACAGAAATTACAATCCGTATATGACCCGTGGAAGCGAGGATATCTTGGCGCTTTCAAGCGGTGAGGCGGTTGTAACGCGCTGCGTAGCCGATCACCCAACATCAACCGAATGTAACTTTAAAACTTGGGAGGTTGGATACCGATCCGAAAATAAAGATAAGCAATTCTACGGCATTTTCAACGATACAAGCCGAACCGCGGTGACGCGCTCCTTCATGAATATTCGCGAAGCTCCGGTCCAGGATCGCTGTGAAGACGATAAGCCATACTTCGGTATTCGAGCCGTATTCCAGGTGCCTGATGACGGTGATCCGGCGACCGAACCGGTGGGGCCATGGCAATTCGTGGGCTTCTGGGTAAGCGCTTGCGGTGGAGACACGGGTGGAAATGATCAGCGATATATCTATATGAGCATGGAGCTTGGCTCCGTGAGCGTATGTGACCAGCTTGCCGAGGTTCAAAGCGTTGCCTCGAATTCCGACGCCGCATTTACTGATCGCATCTGGCAAAGCAGTGGTTTTAGAGAACCCGGAACCGGCATTCAATATTCCGCGCGATCATCACCATTTTCTAGCGCGCTCAATACTGCCCCGGCAGGGGAAGAGCCATTATTCCAGGCGGGATTCGAATTAGCTGGATTCTCACCGCTTGATCCGCCTACCTTCTTGCAAGCCGGAGATCAAAGCTTCTATCGGGATAGGCCTGAACCGAATGAGAAATACCAGTATCTGACAAATCTTTTTGCCCGTATTTATCGTGTATATCGTTTCCACTTCCAACCGGTTCTGAAAAATGGGGATGCCTGTCTTGCCGGCCCATTCAAAGGCGTGGCTTGTGAGGTTGATGGCGGCCCATCTGCATTATCACCGCTTCCGGCAAGTTATGCCTCCGCATGTATGGTCGATGGATTCTGTGACGAGTCACTCCTCTCTTTATCGGATAGATTTGATTTGCGAGTTTGTAATCGAAGTATTAGTCAGAAAGTCGTTTGTTCAACGGACGATACGATCTGTAAAGCGCCTTCCTTTAATGAGGCGGACACGGGAAATATTGTAAGCGTGAGAAATAATTGTGTTGAGAATGGCGTTGATACCGGAGATTTTAGATGTGATACAAATCGTGGATTCAATGTAAATCGTCGTGACGGAGATCTTACGGATGAAGTGCTTGGCGATCAGCCAACCTGTTCCTTTGTGGCAACGGATAGTCCGGAATGTCCCGTGTGGATTCAAGGGTCATGTAACTCTTCGGATCTATGTGTATTAAACAGCATCGATCGAGCAGCGATCGCGTCAACCGGGCTTACAGTCGGGGGTTCTGATGCAACCGCTGTAAGCATTGAGGGGTCTAATCTTGCATGTAGCGACCCCGATGATTGCCGCTTCACATTCAATCACTTTAGGTCCTCAAGCGAGAGTCTGCGATCTTCCTGTGAGGTCGGAACCGAGGTGCCTGGATTCGGACGATGTCGAGGAGGGATAAGGGAGAATGGGCTGTGTCGAACCGACGCGACGGTTCCCGGAGCGCCTTTCAGTTGTATTGTCGATATGGATATTTCCGGCAAGGATGCGTATGCAACATCGTGTGGAGCCGTTTCAGACGCGGACGGCAGTCCGGTAGCCGCCTGTCTCGGGCCAAATTCGGATGTTCCAACCATTTCAAACGATCCGGATCAAGATAATAATATCTGTACGCATGGAACAGGATATGTGCCGCGTTTGGATATGTGTCCGGATCCGGATGATGAATATTGCGGTCTGATCGCCTATAAGATTAGCGGAACAGATCAGCAAGAGTCTCTTGATCCAAACGGTCCATTCCCACAGCCAACCGATGTGACCATGGGGCATTATACGCCGTACTTTGCCGGCTGGACCGGATCAACAACGCCTGATCTCTTCAAATATCTCTCATACCACAATCCAAGACCGCCTCGCGTGGCCGCTCCTGATACGCGAAATTGTCCCGTACCCGGACAGTGTCCGGTCGCAACCCTCGATGCCTTTACATTCAATGGGCAGGGTGAGGGCGTGATTAATGCCGGTGGCGGACAGCATAAGTCGACACTGCGCTTCTATGCATGGGCAGAACATAATCAGATGCCGCTTCGAAAACTCTTGATTGATTGGGGGGACAAGGCTCTCGTGAGTGTGGATGATGCAAAATTGAAAAATCGAAAACCATTCTGTTCCGTCTTGCGAGAATGTTCCGATCCAATTCGCGGACAAGGCTTAACCTGTCAGACGGATGCCGACTGTCCGCCGGGAGCGGGTCAGTGCCTGCCGCTTGGAACATGTGACGCGAATCCGGCAAGAACCTGTCGTCGCGACGCCGATTGTTCATTCGGCGGAGTGGAGGACACCTGCCGCATCCGAACCATGTTTGGAAATGCGAGCGAAGCGTGCCAGGCGGATTACTTCGACTTCACGCATGTCTATAATTGTGGAGCGCTCGAACGCGCCCTTCTTCCGGATTGTGGAACCGGTGAAGTCACGGTTCCCGAGGGTATTTGTTACTGGGGGCCTGATCAACATGGATTTATCACGGAAAACTTATTCGGGGGAACGGTGAGTTGTTCCGAATTGAGCGATTGTGAATCGGCATTAACCTCGCGTGGAGAGGCGATTCCGTCTGGAGTGAGCTGTGGGCCGCCGGGTGCCGGCGGAGTAACCGATGTAAGTCGTTGTTCAAGTAATCCCGCGCTTGTATGTACTTCAAGTTCACAATGTCCAATTGGGGATGAGTGTCTGCCCGGACTCGCGCCAACAAATGGATGTTTCGACGCGTCAAGCAATTCCTGCCGCTATACGCCAAAACTTATGCTTGAAGATAATTGGGGATGGTGTACGGGCGAATGCCGACTGGATGAAGTGGCCGGAAGCCCGCAAGACGTTCCCGGATCCAGGGTGCGGCATACTTATGGCGGATGTTACTCGGGATCGGTTTTGGGGAGAACCGTAGAGGGATCGAATATTAGATTCAATACGAGGTCCGATGACTTGAATATTGGGGCTGGTACTGTGGATAACCCCGAGCATTATGTGAGCGGTTATACTAATGCAGATTCAAATGGTGAGTGTTCGGTGAATTATCCGACTGATGGTCCGGATGAAATAGACCGAAGTTTATTGAATACCGAATCTCAATTGCGTCCATGGATTACCTATCCGGGATCTATCCAAATCCGCTTTAGCGGAGAAAGTGCAGAATAAAAAAAAGCTGTCATCCCGAATCCGGCAGAGCCGGGAGGGATCATCCGAATATTCCGAATTGGGACAAAAGGATGATTTCTCACATTCGTTCGAAATGACAGTTTGGATTTATAGTTTTGAAAACCCCCGAGGAAGTGAATCCTTGGGGGTTTGTGATTGCCGGCTCGTGGGGAGCCGAAAGGAGTTTGCTACTCCAGGATGTAGAGCTCGCGCTCATCTGGCTCGGTCTGGCCGCGCCAGCCACGATAATCTTCTCGGAAGAAGTTCGTAAAGTCACCGTTGAACACTAGAGTTCCGTGGAGGCCATCATAGGGCGCTACTGAAGGAGTATTCTCATACCCCCAATTGTCCCAAGCCTTGCCTTCATGACCGAAGGCGTACTCACGGCCATGCAAGACGATGATCCATTGTCCGTTCCGGAAGAACCCGGTAACGAGAGTCCATCCGCCAGGCCCGAACCACATAGCATGCGTGGTAACCGCTCTGACCTGTGCCAGGAGATCCGGGTCGACACTGTAGCTCATCATGCTGACGGGATTGTCATCACCGCAGCGATTGACGCCCGGGACGCAGTAGTTCCGCTCTTCCGAGGTCGTGTCACAGATGATCGGATCAGTCCGACACCTGTCGGCGAGTCCCGACATGTCGCAAGCGCAATCGGTCGCGTCACGGCACATCTGGTTTTCGTCGCTCGGCGTGCAGACCATCGGGTCGCCACCGTCGAGCATTCCGCTGTCGACCATGCTGTCGGGGCCGGCGTCGACCATCGGGTCGCCGCCATCCGTCATGACATCCGGTCCGGCATCGGTCATGCCGCTGTCCATCCCGTTGTCAGGACCACAGCCGAAGAAGAAGAGACAGGTCGCCATGACGGCGGCCACGTTATTACGCGAAGTTACCATCATGGCACGCTCCTTTTTTTGTAAGGTGCAGAGTTCGGTTCGTCGGTACCATTACCTAGAACCCTCCACAATCAGTCTAACAAGTAAAATGGACATAAACAAAATTTTCTGATTTTGTCAAGGGGTTCCGGGATATTAGTTGGCTAAACATAAGGAAAATAGGGGATGTACTTATCCACAAGTATTATTGATAAAAAGCAAAACCCGCCAGCTTAGTATCTGGCGGGTCAGCAAAGAGTTAAGGAACGATCGGTTCAGGCCGAGGCGAGCGACCGTTCCGAGGACGGGGGCACGGTGACCTCCCTCCACTGGTCGGCACCGATGAGCATGTCGCGCGCGGTCGAGCCCGTGAGCTCGCACACGTCGGCGGCCAGGAGCTCGTTGATGAACTTCCGCGACGCATTCCACAGCCGATGAACCGAAGCCGGCTGGAGGCCGATGAAAGTCTCCGCGATGAGCTCGACGCCGCCGGTTTTGACGGCGAAGTCCACGTCGTGGTCACGCTTCAGCTCTTCTTGGATATGCGGCATGAAGGAGAAGAAGATCTTCTTCACTTCCGACGGATCTCGCTCGGAGAGCTCCGGCCACCGGTAGGTCTGGTAGATCGAGTGGCGGAAGCTCTTCCGCCACGTGCCCTGCTGGAAGAG
>CBDULO010000037.1:0-7218 GCA_965368095.1 uncultured bacterium
GGAATGCCAAGATTCGCTTAATAGGTATATGTCTATGTTTAATAGTTCGAAAAAGGAAGAGGTGCCGAATATCCGGCCGACAAGCCAAGCAAGTCCCTCAACCGTTATCGCGCGCGGAGTAAAAGTTGAAGGTGATTTTAATAGTGAGGGGGATGTGGTGATTGAAGGCGAGGTGAAAGGGGCGCTTAAGACCAAGGCTTCGCTTACCGTGGGCGGAGAGTCGGTGATTACGGCCGATATTCAAGCCGGGACGGCAGCCGTATCGGGGACGATCGAAGGAAATATAACGGTAAATTCGCAATTGGTTGTGAAGAGTACGGCAACCATTCGCGGAGATATCATTGCGGAAACAATCAGCGTGGAACGCGGAGCGAAGCTGGAGGGAAAAATTTCCATTGGATCTGCAACAGCTCTGAATGAGGGAAAAGCCTTACCGCCGAAAAAAGAAGAGGAAGACGAAGGTAAATCGAGTGACGCTTGAAAGACGCCTCTAAGATGAAAGAAATATGAATCCGTCCTTTGCATATTTCTATGATGATTTCGTGTCGGAAAAGCGGCATGAAAAAATACTCAATGAGGTGGAGGCGGAAATCGCAAATAAAAATATCGGCGGACGGATCGCGAGATTAGCCATGTTTCGAAATCCGCGCGAGATGATGGAGGATTTAATTGAAGGTGGCGCCAAGAATATTGTTGTCGTTGGAAATGACAGCACCTTAAAGAAAGTGATTGGGTCATCACAGGGCTTCAATCCGGTTTTCGGATATATCCCGCTTGGCAAGTCAACTGAAATCGCGGAATTGCTGGGAATAAAACAAGGGAAGCCATCCGTGGATATTCTCGCCGGACGCTATATTGAGCGCCTTGATATTGGAAGGGTGCGAGATGGGCTTTTCATCAAAGAGGTGGTCATCAAGAGTCCGAATGCGCGAGTCTCCATTGAAGGTAGATTTAATATCCAACCGTCCAAAGATGGGATGATGATTATTCGAAACTTGTCTTTGCCCGATATTCGAGCGCTAAATCAAAACCCAAGTACAAAAAAATTGGAAATTGAAGTCGTGCCGAATCTTGAGCGATCGCGGCGGGAAAAACGCATTGATGATTTCCCAAAAACAAAACTCACATTTGACCATGCGACCATCATGTCTGAAAAAGAGATGGATATTTTAGTTGATGGGCATATGATGCGCGGGAATGAATTTGATGTAGAGCTGATTCCAAATCGTCTGAGATGTATTACGGGGAGAAGATTGCTTTTTCGTGAAGGGGACAGGGTTGATTGATCAGATTATTTGGGAGCGAGTGGATTGACAGCGGCGAATTTTTGCGTGTAGGTTCCTAGTATCGGGAAAGGCCCGATGTTCTTTCGCAAAGGAATATCCGAATGCCCGAACAAACAGGAAATCTCTTCTGGGGACAGGGGAGTCGCGATTATCGGCTCAAGGTGATTGAAGGCCATTGGCCAAGAGACATGGAGGGCTCGGTATACATTGTCGGCCCCGATAAGCGGCGGCCCGGAGGACATTGGTTCGACGGGCATGGCCTTGTGACGAAGATCGGTTGCCGTCCATTGCGCAGTGGCGAGATCCTCGTCAGAGCAAAGCGGGTGAACAATCGCACAAATCAGCTGCGGGAAAAGTTTCCATATCTCTTTGTGAAGCGTGGACCTTTCGAGCTGTCGCCCTTCGGCGCTTCGAATCTCGCAAATACGGCGCTCGCATCGATGCGAGGACGGCTGTATGTCGGGTATGACGGCGGGCATCCCGTTGAGATCGATCGCGAGACTCTCGAGTACACAGGGGACCTGGCGCCGCCCAATGACTGGCGACCTATGCTTCCGGGTCCGTATCGCCTTGGTGCGCGTGTTTCTGCGCATATGGCGGTTGAGCCGAATGGTAGCGCGATGTATTTCGTGAATATGGCCGGCACAACGCGTCCCGGCGGGACGCTTCCCGCCGATTTGGCGCGCTGGGACGGGAAGCGATTCAAGCGATGGCAGCTGCTCGGAATGCATCCGTATGACACGATTCATGATGTGCATGTCACGGAAAATCATGTGATGTTCATGGACCTGCCGTTCCCGATGCCGACGCATCATCTCGAACGGCATTTCCCAAGGCGTGACACAACGCGTCTTTGGCTCGTGAAAAAAACTGAGCTTCGGGATGAGCGGGAAACCGTTCGAGCTCTGGAGGTTGAAATTCCTCGTCCGTCGGCTCACTTCTATGTCGACTATGAAGAGCGAAACGGCAGCATCTGCCTTTTTCTCCAACATGTCGCTCTTATCGATCCGGTTTCTGCGATCGAAAAAGGCGACCGCAGCTTCAGGAGCGGGAAGGAGATTCCTTGGAAGTATTGGGGGATGGTCACAGCCGGCCTGCCGCAGATCAGTCTCGGTCGCTATCTCATTGATGCGAATGCCGGACATGTGATTGATCAGACGCTGATTCACAATGCCGAACGGCAATGGGGACTGGCGACAATCGATACATTCGGACCTTGGGCGGCTGAGCGCTGCCGAAAGCTGTACTATGCGAGTCCGGGTTTTGATCCGGATCTGCTGAGCTTGCGTTGGTTTAAGAAAAATCGTGCGAACAACGCATATGCTGTGCCAACAGCCATGCTTCCGCGAAAAGCCGTGCCCGGCGCACTTGCGAGCTTTGACCTCGAAAATATGAAGCTCGAACAGATCTACGAATTTTCCGGTGGAGCATTCCCGCATCCGCCAACATTCGTTCCTCGTGTCAGTTATGATTATGGCAAGCCTGATGACGGGTATATTATTGTGATCGTTCACAAAGAACGACCGAAGGAAATTCAAGTGTTCGATGCCGCGCGTATCGCAGATGGTCCGATCGCTCGCGCGAGTATGTCGTCATTCAATCCGTCGCTTCTTCTTCATTCGCACTGGATGGAGTTTTAGCGCGTACTAAAGCACTGTTGCCGGCAGTGCTTTTTCTTTTCAAATAGAACAGAGTCCGCCCCGCAGAGCTTCCCGCCGCCGTTCGACTCTCGATTTCACCAAACACAAAAAGCCCCGTTCGGGACTTTCGTGATGGTGGACGCTGAGGGATTCGAACCCCCGGCCCTCTCGGTGTAAACGAGATGCTCTAACCAGCTGAGCTAAGCGTCCATGGTGCACAGAAGAGGACTCGAACCTCCACGGGATTGCTCCCACTAGCCCCTCAAGCTAGCGCGTATACCAATTCCGCCACCTGTGCATATGAGCATGCGAAAGATAACAACCTCAACCAACCTTGTCAAAGGTCCTCACAGCTCAATTTTTTCACGCCCCTTTCCTTTGTAATCCAATGCGGCCGTCCATAAATTTCCAAGTGAATTTCATCACCGGTTTTTTTACAGACCCAAGCGAGCGTCGATCTGAAAATGCGTTCCTCCGGATATCGAGGAACATTCATCACCTCCATCGACCAATGAAATGGCCTGAGTTTTACCGAACCATCGCGTTGACGATCGGCGTATTGCCAGACGGACTCGGGAAAAATCTTAAGGTGCTCCGGCCGCATAATCAAATAGGCATTCTTTACGTTTCCTGAATACAGGGCGAAGGATAAATAGGAATCCCAAAAACCACTAAAACTAAGCGCGGGAAGAATAAAAAAGAAGGCAATAACCGAAAGAACAAATGGATGCTTCGACTTCATGATTGAAGTCAGGGAGATGGGTTCTTTCGCATTCCAAAAAAGAGAAAAAACAAGGAGTATCATGGCAATATTCCAAGGCCAGACAACCGTATTCCAGTTTTGGCCGAAAGGACCGATGGAGAGGAGGATGAGTCCATGCATGATAATAGCCAAGATGACGGCGGCTTTTCTTGTTCGTTCGAAATACAGTCCCATGCTAATCGCAAGCTCGGCAACCGGCATGAGTAAAATGGCGAATAATGAACCGGCAATCAGAGGTCCGATAATCGGAATGGGGGCAAGGATCCCGGATGCAACTTCCGTGATAAAGCTCACATTGAATTTTTGAATCGCGCTCCACGCGTATACGCCGATAAGTATCAGTCGAAATACCTGTTGTATAGACTCAGCTCGCGCCTCATTATTTCGTCGGCGAATCAAATAAAAGCCGAAAAAGAAGAAAAGATATATAAAGACCCATGGCTGCCATCGGCTTTGGTCGAGAATCAAGAGCGCGCCGAGATGAATCAGAAATCCGAGGAGCGGCCGCGGATCTTTCGGAAGAATAAGAGACAGGATACCCAGGGCGACGAGCGAGATCACAAGAAGCGCATCGAAGGGTGGCGGAATAATGAGCGCCGAGTGAAAAAGAGGGGTGAGGGGATACACGCGATCACTGATCCAGAGCATGGCTGAAAGTGACACGCCGGCAAGCATCGCTCCAAAGACAATGAATTCAACCGTCCTGGTTCGTTCATACCATTTCATGAATAAAAAGGTAGCATGGTTTGCCAAAAAAATCAGTGAAGGGATATCGACAAAAAACGGGAAATGCGCTAGAGTAGCTCCGCCTATGACCGCCTACGAGCGGAAAAGTATCGACGAATTATTGCGGATAACCGGAGCTCGAGAAGAGCGTCGCGAGGATGGTTCCGCTCCAATCACCGTTCACGCCGCCGTGAGCCGTTTTTCTGTTTTATATGAAAAAGTTCGCAATGCCGTAGACTACCGAGCGGAGCATTTATTGAGGAAGGCGGCTATCGTTAGAATTCTTAAACGTCAGATCGCCCTGGAGGGCGACGCGGAATCGGTTGCAAATCAGCTTATCCGAGAATTGATCGCGGCGCGGTACCTTCCGAATGCAAAACTTCCGGAATCCATCATTGATGAAGTCACCTTGATTGTCCGGAAGTATCTGGTTCTAAAAAGCATCGGGCTTGGGGACGAGAAGCATGCGGAGTGGTTGCTTGGGATTACCGCGGCTGAACTTGAAGAATTGGTGGATGATCATGCCGAGGTGAAGGGGTATATCAATTTCCTTTACGAAAAACTTGAGAATAAGATTCGCATTCACGAGGGTGCCATGGACGACATGAACCGTCGTCTCCAGGTGTATATTGCATGTCATCGTTCATTCGTGAAAGCGGATGATGAAATGATCGGATTCAAGCTGGCGCGCGCCTATCAGCCGGAGTGGATGGAGCCGAACAAATGGATTGAGTCTCCGCATAAAATGGCGCATAGCATGTTGCATGTGCAAGATTGCGTGCAGTCTGCACTTGAGCATCGTTTGGGATTAAAGTTTTCCAATGCAGTGAAGCCATGGGCGATTTCGCTTCGCATGTTGCAGACGGTGCTCACCGATAACCCCGATCATCAGAACGAAATTCTTTCAGATCAAGAAGCGCTTCATCGGCAATTGGAAATTGTCGCCGAGAAAAATATTAAAGAGAGCCGCGCAAAAATCAGCCGAGGAACATTCCGCGCGATTATTTATTTGTTTATTACAAAAATTCTCATTGCGCTCGCGCTGGAGGTGCCGGCGGAATTATTTTTGTATGACGAGGTCCATTATGTCTCATTGCTTATCAATATCTCATTCCCGCCGGTTCTCATGTTCCTGGTTGGTTCATTGATCCGCATGCCGGGGAAGGAAAACGTAAATCGTATTAAACTTGGGGCGGACGAGCTCTTGGGATCCGATACGGTTCCGGAAGTGAAGATCCGTATTCCGCGCGACCGCGGGCCTTTCGGCCAGGTGATGTTCGGCCTTCTCTACGGCATGACCTTTCTCATCAGTTTTGGCGGTGTATTTATTGGGCTTGCGGCGCTCAAATTCACCTGGGTGAGCGCTCTCATCTTCATCTTCTTCCTTTCTATCGTGAGTTTTTTTGCATTTCGTTTACGCGCGGGCGCGAAAGAATATATCGCCATTCCACGCAAAGGCGGAATCATCGCGATGTTTATCGATTTCTTCTCCATTCCGATTTTACGCGCCGGACGATGGCTGTCCATCACCGTATCGCGCTTTAATGTATTCATTTTCTTTTTCGATTTCATCATCGAAGCGCCATTTAAAATTTTCCTGAATATTCTTGAAGAGTGGTCCGCATTTATCAAGGAAAAAAAGGACGAGCTCGAATAATACATGTTTAAGCTCGAATCAATATCAAAAAATTCCAAGGCGCGAACCGGTGAATTAAAGACGGCGCATGGCCATATTCAAACGCCGTTCTTCATGCCGATTGCGACGCGCGGCGCCGTCAAAACGCTTTCCAGTTTTGATATTGAAAGGCTTGGCTCGCCAATTTTACTTTCAAATACCTATCACCTTTGGCTTCGTCCGGGCATGGAGGTCATGGAGAACATTGGCGGTTTGCATAAATTCATGGATTGGGAAGGGATTATTCTCACGGATTCCGGCGGATTTCAGATTTTTAGCCTCGAAGGGTTAAGAAAACTTTCGGAAAAAGGCGTGGAGTTCCAGTCTCATATTGATGGAAAAAAACTATTTATGTCTCCGGAAGATTGCATGGATATCCAGCGTATGATTGGAAGCGATATCTGCATGGTTTTGGATGTCTGCACGAAACTCCCGGCGACGAAGGAGGATCTCACCGACGCGCTTGAACTTACGGAGCGATGGGCAAAACGATCAAAAGCTCAATTCGAAAAAACACGAGAGGGGGCGCTCAATCCTCACGCGAAATTATTTGGAATTGTTCAAGGCGGAACCGATATTGAATTGCGTAAAAAAAGTTTGGAGGGGCTAATGAATATCGGATTTGATGGATACGCGCTCGGAGGTTTGAGCGTGGGAGAGCCTTTCGAGGATGCATGCCGCGTATTGGATGCCGTTGAAGAGGCGATGCCAAAAGAAAAGCCGCGCTATTTTATGGGTGGGGCAAAGCCGGATGAGATTGTCGCTTATGTAAAGCGCGGCATTGATATGTTTGACTGCGTATTACCGACAAGAAATGCGCGGCATGGAAGTATCTATCGCTTTGTACACGAAGATTTGAATACACCGGATTTTTTTGAAGTGCTTCATGTGACCAATGAAAAATATAAGAGCTCTACCGAGAAGCTTGTCACGGACAGATTTTCAAATGTGGATGATGAGCTTTCAAGATATTCGCTTGGATATTTGCGCCATTTATTTTCCGTGAATGAAGTATTAGCCATGCGGCTCGCGACCATGGTGAATTTGAGATTCTATCTCGAACTTATGAAACGCATTCGGAAGGGGATAGAGGAGGGGATGTTCTAGGCTTGACAAAATCAGTATTTT
>CBDULO010000038.1:0-6954 GCA_965368095.1 uncultured bacterium
ATTAATGCGATTTATGCGCCGCAATTTCAGCCCGGGATGTATTTCAAAGTGAAATACGATCCGGAAAACCCCAATAAAATAGCGATTGAAGAGTCGATAGGTGCAAAGGAAGAATAGCCTCTTGGGGTTGACAAAAGCTGTATTTTGTGTCATAGTTTCGTCGGCTTCTCTTGTTAGTCCTAATAAGAGTAAGTTAGATAATTCATTACTTGGTCTCTTATTATGGAAAACAAGTTATTTGTCGGTAACCTCCCATGGTCCGTTGACGACGCTGCCCTTCAAGGCATGTTCGAGGAATTTGGTGAGGTGACTTCTGCTCGTGTCATGACTGAACGTGACACTGGACGCTCACGCGGATTCGGCTTTGTCGAATTTGCAGGTGCTGAAAGCGCGCAGAAGGCCATCGAGGCAATGGACGGTAAGGACGTCGAAGGACGTGCTTTGACCGTGAACATTGCTCGACCGGCAAGACAGTAAGCGTTCCGCTTACAGAAAAAACCGCCTTCGGGCGGTTTTTTGGTTATGGTAAAGTTTATGATTTTCTTACAATAATCATGGCCGTTCTCGGCGGGCCGACGGGAACTTGCTCGCCGGATGCGTAGTCCTGAAGGGCGCTTTGGAGCCGATCGCGGTGAAAACGCAAATACGCACCGAAGCGTGTTCCCGGGTCATGCGTGATAAATTCCTGGGTCTCATCGTCATAACCGACAACAACCAGCATGTGGCGAAGCGGTCCGGCGCCGCGGTAGTAGGCGTTCCCGATCTTTTGACCATTAATACTTGTCAGGACCACGTGGCCGTTTTGAAGCTCTCGTAAAATGTCATTCACATGAATATTGTTTCTGACCTCGATATTGTGAAAGTCATAATACTCGCGAAAAATCCGGTCAGCCGTATCTTGGATGGACGTATCCTGAAAGTAGCCGTAGCGTTCCTTTTCCCAATTCGAGACAGTGAGGATTTCGCTCCTCGCCTGTTCAAGAGAAAAAGATTTGTTTCGCGCCCAGGAGATCGCCATGAGCGCGCTTGATTCTTCACAGCCATCCGCTTGACGCGGATCATCCCAATCGCCGAATGGCGCTTGAGCCGTGAACATGAGTTCTTGTGAAATGTACGCGGAAGACCTCGCTCGCTTGACGGGAATGAGGTTCAGGTTTGCATTTGTGATGCCGAGGCTGAAGCGACGCATCAGAAAAAGCGCGTCTTCATCCGATTGAAGGGGATAGCGTTTCAAATTATCCGGGTGGACATACCAGGCTTCCCCGCGCGACTCTACTTGGAGCAAAACTCTTCCGCGTAATTTTCTTCGGAGATCGATATTCCCGTTTCGATTTTCATCTGCCTTTGGAATTTCTTGAAGCTGATCATTTTTCACTCCCAAGGCATGTTCATGGAGAATACGCAATGCTTCGGCCGGTCTTCCGAGGAAGCTTCTTGCCCCGGTGATCGGATCGACATACCAAGCTTCTCCATATTGTTCGACATTAATCAAAATTCTGCCGGATGTGTGGTGATTTGCGGTTTGTCCGATTCGCGGGATGAGTATTAATGCAAAGAAGAATGCCGTATATCGGAATAATTGCTTTGTGAAACCGGTATTTTTTTTCATGCTCGCTTCAATTCAATTCTTTTTTGTTCAGATAGAAAAGGAGAAGCAGGCTGAGCGCGGCGGCAAAGAAGCACCAGACGCTTGTAAATGTTTTGAGAAATACAATGAGGGTGAAAATTGCGGAAAGCATAGCCAGAAGGCCGAAAACGCGGATAAATGCATGGCTTGAGGCAAATAAGCTTCCGCTTACGCAGGCGACATATAAGAATACGAATGCTTCTTGGAATGGAACATAGATTTGATAATCGAGTCCCTGCGGCAATACGGTGACCGTCAGCGGCTGGGTCGCCATGGCGGAGAAAAGATAGACGGTGATAAGGACTCCGGCAATGAGCAGAAGCTGAAGGATGTTCCGGCGAGTTGTATTTTTTTCGACGCTCAGCACCGCGCATGGGATATATATTGGCCAAAGTAAAAAAGCGAAAATCAAAAATCCATAGCCAAGCAAGGTGCTTAGCTGACTTGGATGCGGAGAGAGCCACTGGAGGCCCTCAATGAATTGCTGGATGGCAAATAAAAGCGGGATCAAGGCGATGGCCCGAAACTTTTTTGTTTTCAATACTGTTACAAGTCCCGCGCCTCCCAGGGCGCCGCTTGAGACGAAACTTGCTCCCGCGGAAAAACACATACGGTTTTTATTGTATCATGTATGCATTGGCCTATGCCGAAAAAAACAAAATTGGAAAAAGCGACATTTGTCAGGAACTTTATTTTTGGAGTAGAGGATAGTTTGGTTTCCACGGTTGGCCTCGTTTCCGGGATTGCGATCGCAGACGTGGAGCGCTCAACGATTTTTCTTTCAGGCATGGTGTTGATTGTCGTTGAAGCTCTTTCCATGGGGGCGGGGAGCGTGCTTTCCGAATCGGCGACGGAAGAATTTATTTATAAACGAAAACGATCGGGAACATTGTCCTATATAGGCGGTCTCATTATGTTCCTTTCGTATTTTACTGCCGGCTTCATTCCTCTCCTGCCATATATTCTTTTTGACGTGCGCATAGCGTTTCCGCTTTCGATTGCGGCTTCGCTTTTTACCCTTTTCGCCCTAGGTTCCATTGCAGCCAAATATTTTCAAGCGAATGTCCTGCGAAATGGATTTCGCATGTTGATTCTTGGCGGGCTCGCTATTTCCGCGGGAACATTTGTCGGCTTTCTTCTTGCTTAGTATGAGACGGGGCTATATTCTGGGGCATATATGAGCAAACTCGTTCTTGTTCGCCACGGAGAGTCTCTGTGGAATCTGCATAATCGGTTTTCCGGATGGGTGGACGTTCCTTTGAGTGAATCGGGTATTGAAGAGGCGGTAGAGTGCTCGACGCAATTAAACGGAACAAAATTTGATGTGGCATATACTTCTGAACTTGAACGTGCTCACGCGACATTGAATGTTATTTTAGCGCAACAGATACGGACGGGCGTTTTTCAGCATGAGGGAGGAAGTGATTTTTATACGTGGAAATGTAAATCAAATCAATGCACGATTAAAGACATGCCGATATATTCGAGCGAGCTTTTAAACGAACGATATTATGGCGGTTTGCAAGGGATGAAGAAAACGGTGGCGGAAAAAGAGTATGGAAAAGAGCAGGTGTTTAAATGGCGTCGTGGATATTTTGAGCGACCGCCCGGCGGAGGGGAGAGTTTAGAGGACGCGTATAAGCGCATGTTGCCATATCATAAAAAGCATGTTGAAAAGTCCGTGACTCAAGGGAAAAATGTATTGCTTGTTGGGCATGGGAATACGCTTCGGGCTTTGATGAAGCATTTGGAAAAGATTTCAGATGAAGATATGCCATTTCTCGATCTTCCTCATGGAAAGCCGATCGTGTATTCTTATAAGCGTAAAAAATGGATTTGTGAAAATCCTGACGCGTATTCATTCAATAGACCTTTGCGATAGCGTATGAAATCTTCTTCAAATACATGTGTGACCGGTATTCTCAGAATCTTCATGGGATGGATCTTTTTGTGGCCATTTCTTGATAAGACATTCGGACTCGGGTTTACAACCGCCCCGGAGCGGTCTTGGCTGGCCGGAGGATCTCCCACAGCAGGGTTTTTGACGCATGGGACCAAGGGGCCGTTTGCTGAAATCTTTCAATCAATGGCGGGCAATCCTTTTGTTGATTGGCTATTTATGATCGGTCTTCTTTGTATCGGTCTCGCGCTCATATTCGGTGTCGGTATTAGAATCGCCACCTATTCCGGAACCACGCTTCTTTTACTCATGTACTTGGCCGCGCTTCTTCCGGAGCATAATCCAATTTTAGACGATCATATTATTTATAGCGTCGTTTTGATTATGCTTTCACTGACACCGTCGGGCGAGCAGTATGGTTTGGGAAAATGGTGGGCGAAGCAAGGTATTGTGAAAAAATTTCCTATTCTTAAATAGCCATCGTATGTCTCAAATTTCTGATAAGCTTGTACATTCGGCGATGGATGAGGTTGGCGTGATTTCATGCGATGAATATAAAGCCGCGAGAGAAGCGGGTGAAGATCATATTTTATTGGATGTTCGTGAGCCGGATGAGTGGGAAGCGGGGCATATTGAGGGTGCCGTGCATATTCCGCGAGGGATGCTCGAGTTCAAGGCGGAGGAAGCCTTGCCGGATAAAGATCGGCGCATTGTGCTTTGCTGTGCAAGCGGAGGACGTGCGGCGCTTGCTGGAAAAACGCTCAAGAGCATGGGCTATACGAATCTACAGGTTCTGAAAGGCGGATATACGGAATATTGTCGATAAAAGAAATAAAAAACAATCCCCGAAAGGGGATTGTTTTATTCCATGCCTGGAAGATTATCCAGCTTCTTCAGCGGGCGGCACCTGTTCTTGACCGCGGCGATGGTCAAATTTTCCATGACGCTTATGGTGCGGCGGTTTAATACCAGCTTCGTCTAGAAGGGTTTTTGCGCCTGCCATATCGCCGGCTTCGTGAAGCGCATGCGCTCGAACGAGTACGGAGAACTGCGTTTCGCTTATCTCCATTTTACGCGGAGCATCAGCGGTTGCATCAAGGAATGCTTGATAATCATTATTCGCGATGGCGTCTTTCACGGCTTGCATCTTTTGATGTCGCTCGCCATGTTGGCGTCCTCGGAATTTTATCCCGGAATCTTCAAGGAGTTGACGGGCTTCTTCAATATTTCCCGCCTCGCGAAGATCACGAGCTTGTTGGAATAATGCTTGTCGCTCTTGTTTTACCTCCGGGTCTTGGGCGCCGACTTCATGGGCGGAAGCAATCGACATGATGCCGAGCGAAGCCGCGATCGTCAGTGCCGCAAGCGAAGTAGTGGTGAGCAAGGTTCTTGTTTGAGTCATTTATTTGGAAAAAAGTGAGGTTAAGAATAAGGGGTCTTATGATGGGTGCAGGCTAGATATCATCGCCTTGCAAGAGACTTTTCTTCATTCATGTGCGAGGATAAAACGAGGTAGCTTTATTTCACAGATACGTGAAGGGCGACAGGGTGATGTAAAAACATCAGCGAGGAGCCCAGAATGAATATGTGGAAAAGATAACCGTTTTAGAGCCGCGCAGTGAGTGGTGATTGGTCTCTGTTATCTAGTACGCAAGCTCGAAAAATTTTCTTTCACCGGCTAGTTTGTTGCCGTGAAATCGATTTCAAGCACCACCTCGTCTTCTACGCTCGCCACAAATGGAACGCTTGGGATTTCGATGCCATAGTCTTCATAGAGAATCGTTCCGGATGCGCTTCCGACAAGCGTGTTTTCGTCTTCAAGTATGAATGTTCCCGTGAAATCGACTTCCTCGGTGGTTCCGCGAACAGTCAAATCACCGGTAATATCGATTTCATAGGTTTCGCCGACGAGAATTTGGTCGGTCAAAATACTGATTCGTTTCGGTTCAAATGTGATGAATCTGTTTTCCGGTCGAGTGCTTTGCAGAATAAATCGACTGATCATGCCGTCGCGGCGAGTGTCGTCGGTTCTCAAAGATTCGGCATCGACTTGAATGGTGCGGATTTGGGTTTCGAGCGGGTTTTCTCTGTTGAGATCGATATGCCCGCTTACGATACTTGTCGTTCCGATGACGGTAAACGGTTCGCCGCGGAGGACTTCATCAATCTTAAATCGCACTTCCGAGCTTTCTGGGTCAATGTCATAGCGGGCGGTGCCTTCCGAAAGTTCGGATTCATCTTCGGCCGTCATTGCCTCGGTTTCCGCCGGTTGAGGCGCCTCGTTCGGAGTAGGTGCACCAGCTTGCGGCACATTAAAGAAAAAAGCGTATCCGGCATAGAATACGGCGATGAGAGCGATGGCTCCAAGAATGATTTTTGCTTGCTGACTCATAGAGGGTCGTGAATGGATAATACTATTGATACGCGATAGTTTACGTTTTTCTTTCGTTATTGACAAACGCAACTCATTTGCGTTAACTTTGACTGGCTCGATTACATAAGGAGGGCAGAGTGAAACTGATCATCAACCCTGTGGATCACCAGGAGGCGCTGAGCCTCGAGCTTCCGGGGCGCTGGCACGATCTTCGAACTCGGGATTTCCATTCCGATCTCTATTTGAGAGCGGTGGCGGTCTACCTGTGGAGCTTGAAGCACCCGGGCATCATCGACGCGAGCTTCATGGAGGGCTTTCTCGCGAAGCTGGCCGAAGGGTACTCCGAGCGCTTCAGGAAGTTGCCGTTCCTCGACATGATCGAGGAGGACGACGAGTTCCGCGGCCTTAAGGTGCAGTCGCTCCAGGCCGTCGACGAGCTCGCCGAGCAGTTCGGCAACCGGCTCCCGGTGCTGCTCTGGCGAACGCTCGCGTTCATCGCGGTTCGCGAGGCGCCGACCGAAGACCGCTCGATCATCGTGGAGGTGCAAAAGAGCACGCTCCCGGAGCATTACACCTACCTCGACGCGTGCCTGCACGCTCTCGGCAAGGTGTACTCGCTGAACTTCCATGTGGCGAGCGTCTTCTACAAGCACACGGGCCACGTCCCGATTCACAATTGTGACTGCGGGTGCTCTCTGCACTCGCTCGCAAAGCCGTCGGGCGGGATGCATTTCGAGCTTCCGCCCGCGAATGTGAAGAAGGCGACCGAGTCCTTCCTCACGCATCTCCTCGCGGAGTTCGTGACCCTTGCCGGTCTCAAGCTTCCGTTCGAGCTCGGTGTCGGCGACGATGCCGCGGCCGCGCTCGCCATCGAGCGGAACGGTCTGTAGTCCTTTCTTTCTCACTCATTGTGCGGACTCCTCGAAAGAGTCCGAGTCCGCACTTTCAATACATATGTCACCATCTATTATTCAAATCATTATTGCCGCGCTTGCGATCGCCGGGGCGAGCGTGCTCTGGCGCAATTGGCTGAATGATCACCCAGGTTGGAAA
>CBDULO010000039.1:0-6731 GCA_965368095.1 uncultured bacterium
AACCAGCTTGGATATTATTGTGATGCTCCTCTTTTTCTTCGCGGAACTTTTTATGATTATCAATGGCATTTTTTATTTTATAAATGTTCTGACATCGAGATATGTCTATCAGCGAAGCGAGGCGGAACCGCTTTCCAAGGAGCCGAAGGTGATTGTTTTTTTACCCATGCGAAATGAGCCGCTCGAGGTTATTGAAAAATCTTTTCGCGCGGTAAAATTCATGGAATATAAAAATCGCAAAGTGGTGATTATTGATTCATCAGATGACGAGGCGCATAGTTTGGCAGTGAAAAAACTTGGAGAAGGATTTGGTTTTACCTATTTTCAAACGCCTTTTCCTCGACACGGCGCAAAAGCGGGAGCGATGAATGAAGCAATGATGGTGCATAAGGCTCCCTATTACGCGATTTTTGACGCCGATTATCGACCGAGCAGATATTTCTTGAAACGGCTCATGCCGCAGATTGTCGCGGAAGAGAATCTTGCATATATACAGACGCCGCAATTTTATGGGAATCATTCGGCATTTCCGATTAGCCGTATCGCGCAAATCCAACAGTCGATTTTTTATGAGTTTATTTGTGAAGGAAAAAGTGTACATAATGCGATTTTCATGTGCGGAACCAATCTCGTGATTCGCCGAGCCGCGCTTATTGACGTTGGCTTTTTTGAAGAGGAAAGCGTGAGGAAGACTATGCGACATCCATGCGCATTTCTTTGGCGGGCTGGGATGTGAAATATGATAATTATACGACGGCATTTGGCGACGGGCCGGTAAATCTTGAGCAATTCTTTAAACAGCAATATCGCTGGGCGCGCGGCACATTCGAAGCCTACTTCACGCATCTTACCGGCTTGTATTCGCCAAAGGCGCCATTGTCCTTATGGCAGAGGATTGAATATTCTCTTTCCGGAATTTATTTTTTCGTGGGAGTTATATGGATGATTATGCTTTTTGTTCCGCTGCTTTTTTTGATATTTAATCTTCAGCCATATCGCATCGATCCGTTTTTATTTACCGTGGTCTATATGCCGTACTTTCTTCTGTCCTGGCTCTTCTTCTTTTCAACATTGCGTTCAAGAAAGTATTCCGTGCGAGATCTCATTCTTGCTCAGTCGCTGGTTTTTTTAACCTTGCCCGTATATGTGCGTGCATTTTTCGATCTATTAATGCGAAGACCGGCGACATTCGAGGTTGTTGAAAAAAATGCCGATCCGTATGCCATGCCATGGAGGCATATGAAGCTTCAGCTCCTGTTTATCGCCTTGAGCGCCGGCGCTGTCGCCTATGGCGCGTATATTTTACCCACAAGTCCGCAAGGAAATTCCGTGCTGATCAATGTGCTTTGGGGGTTATTTCACATGTTTATCATGTTATACTTATTGGCGTATCTCTATGGCGGGAAATTATCGGTTCGACGTCGAGGCGCTTGAGGAGCTTTTTCTCGATGAGCTGGAGTTTAAAGTGCGATCCATGATTCTTTTGCTGGCATTTGGAAAAATTACCATCATGCAGATCAATGCGAGTCTTCGGCGGCTGGAAGGGTTGAGTAAAAATAATCTCGAGATCATTCATTCATATGATAAGCGGCAGTGACCTCGTTGATGGATTCGAAGAGCTCTTACGTCTCTTGGATGATCAGGATGCGCATATTCGAAAAGCAAAATATTCCAAGGAAGATCGAGATCAATTGCTCGCGAATAATGAAGAGAAACGCCGTTTAATACATGCTATGACAAAACGCTTCCTATGAAGGTGAAGAAAGCAATCATTCCGGCCGGAGGGTATGGGACGCGTTTTTTGCCGGCGACAAAATCGGTGCCGAAAGAAATGTTTCCCATGGGAGACGCGCCCATTATTTTTCATGTTGTCGATGAACTTGTCCGTTCAGGGATCAAAGAAATCATCATTGTGGTATCTCATGAAAAACATTCAATTTCCGAATTTTTCTCTACCAATGAGATGAAGGAGAAGCTATTTCTTTCACGCGGCAAACGGTCGGCCGTGAAGCGCATGCGGGATATTGTGAAGATGGCAAAATTTTCTTTTGTGTATACTAGGGAACCGTTTGGAAATGGGGGGTGTTTGCTTGCCGCCGAGCATTTTGTGAAAAATGAGCCGTTCGTTGTTGTATGGGCCGATGAGATGTTTCTTACTGACGGCGCGCGACCGAGGGTCGAGCAATGTCTCGAAGTGTATGAGAAATATGAGATGCCGGTCATTTCCGCAGTGCGGATTGAAAATCCAGAAGATCGATCGCGATATGGCATGGCGCGGCTTCTTCCATTCAATGGCGAAGGACATATTAAGCTTATTGATGAAATCATTGAAAAGCCAAAGCTCGGCACCGAACCGTCCGTGTACGCCACGCATGGAGCCTATATCATGACACCGGATTTTTTTACGGCTTTACGAAAAACAAAAAATGGCAAAGGCGGGGAGCTGTGGCTCGCGGATGCCATTAATACGCTGAAGAAAAAACATCAGATTTTGGCTTGTGAAATTGAAGAAGGAAGATATTTGGACTGCGGCGTTCCGGACGCGTACTTTTTTTCATCTATAGAATATGCCCTCTCAACTTGCGACGGAAGAGAAAGAAAAGATCTCAAAAAACAAATCAAAAAACTTCTTCGAAGATACTAATTGGCTGATGGTTTTTTCTTTGTTCGCCCTCGCGCTCATAGCGAGCGGGGCGGCTTTGGTGTGGCCGTATTACGATTTTGAAAAGAATGATGGGGGATATTTGGAACAGTCGCTTGAAATTTTCACATATAATGAAAGCAAGCACTTTGTCGATCCGGTACCCGGGTGCTGGTATGATAGCGGAGATTACATCGTTTTTACTCAAAGAAATGCCCGAACATTATATTATTTGTCCTTGGCGTATGCGGAGGCAAAAGATGCATCCGCAAAAACGAGCCTTCTACGCGTGATTGACCGGCAGCTGGGTTGTTTTGATGGATTGCTCGAAAGAAATATCAAACAGATTCGCGATCAGCGCTCGCATATAGCTATCGTGCCGCCAATTGTGAATCAGATTGTTACTCCGCAGTCCGTTTATTATTTTCGAGATGGAGAGGGGAGAGATGTGTATCTATTGAGGTCGCTGATCGCGAAAAATTTGGGAGATGAGGCGGGCGCTCGCATATGGTTAAAGGAGGCTGAAAAGAAAACCGATGTGACCATGTCCGAAAAGTGCTGTGAAGAAGGACCGCTTCATCTATCGGAAAAATCACAAAAAGCCCTGGAGCTCCTTGTCGGATTGAAAGATACAGAAGAATATGACGGTGGATGGGGGATAGATCTTTCGAATATTACCTTGATTGAATCCGGTGACTTTTTTAAGGTGAGGGATATTCTCGAGGATGTTCGGGATGCATGGGATGGGGAGGTGCCAAGGCAATTTGATTATATTGGTGGGAATTATGATATTGCCGGGACTATTGCTCTTGAACGGTTATACGCCAAAAAAACGGGCGATCGGCAATTTAAGAGGCTTTCAGACGATCTTTTTGCATATCTCCACGGAGTAAATGGTTATGATATTCATTTTACTGAATACAAGACGCCGCATCATCCATGCGGGGAATGGTGGGCCCGCTGTTCGCTTTCGGAAACATTGATTAATGGGATTGACGAAAGTTTGGAATTTGATACGTCTCGGAGAGATATTTGGAGACTGACCGAAGTTCAGCTGACCGGACAGGCTGAGTATGTCTTTGCTCTTATCCTCTATTTGGAGATTTAATCTTCAATTTCGCCGGTTTCTTGAAGAATCTCAAGCGCGCGGGCGCCCGCCTCGGATGATTCCGAGGGTTCTTTTGTGTGGATGAATTCCAGTTCGATTTCCGTAGAGCCGGGAGCGCGGTTTTTAAAGCAAATATCATTTCCATAGCGAAGGATATTATGCGGCGCATCTCCATCAATCATTTCATCCGAAATATAAATGCGCTGAATGCGCACATTCCTATCTTCCGTGTCGCTTAATGCGTCATTTGGATAGGTGACAATCACCGAGCCTTGCTGAACCGGAATGTCGTAGGCGGCATAGCTTTCGCTATTGATCGTGAGGGTTTGCGTCTCATTTCTATTTTTGATGATGAGCTCCGGCCAGATACCATCAACCGGGTCGCCGTTTGCGACAATACGCATATACCCCTCTGAAGGAGCGTTAAACGTGAATGAGGTATTTGTCCAAAGACTGAGATAGGTTGGTTTAAGGATATCGAGCGGGACAATCAAATTGTATGTCTCTTTGTCTTCTTCATTGAACGAGAGAAGATCGAGAGGGATATTGATTGGGAAATATGATTCGATATTGGTTACCGGCAAGAATTCATCAAAAGGAACTTGATTGGTTATTCCCGGATTATTCCATGGATGAAAAGGGACGAGGCGGTCGGGATTTGTTTCGAGGAGATTTGTTTTGATGGAGTAGTCTTCAATCTTTGGGAGAAAGAAGCAGTGCTGGTCATAGGTATCATCGCCGGAGATATTTGAGTGGATATAGGCTTTTCTTTGCTCGATAAGAACGGAATCCGACTCTTCAATGGATTCAACCGATGCAAGATTCAGCCGGGTCGCTTCTGTTTCGTAGGTTTCAATATATTCCGGGCTGTCGTCATGATAGGTGCCTTTGAATAGCTCGGGCCGCCATCTTCCATCAATATCAAGCGGAACGGGTTGCCCGAGCGCGTAAAGAATATTGGGAAGAATATCGATATAGTCGATCGTGACGCGGGCACCGCGTTTAATTTTCGGACCCTTCCACACAAAGATTCCCGGGGGACCTTCAGGATTTGAATAGTGGTGGCCGCTTTCTACGGATAGATCAAGAAATTGCTTGACCGGTATTTCTTCCCCATTGATTACAAGAACTTCGTCTATAAGATCGCGCCGAATATCATATTGTATATCGCTATTTGCTTCCGTCGCTTCACGCACCGAATGGAATAAAGGTTCGCCGGCTGTTGTTTTAATTTCTTTGAGTGTTGAAATAATGTTTTCGTGAGTGCTTGAATATTCGCTCGGATCAAGAATGCCTTGATCGAATTTTCCGACAACATTAATACAAAGACGGCGCTGCCAATCGAAATTATTATTATTGCACTCGAATGCGATTGTTTTTGTAAAATCAATTTCACCATCCGTATACTCGAGATATCCGAGCCTATTCAATACTTCATTAAAACGTTTGAATCGAAACCCATAGGCAGGATCAAGAAATACCCCATGATCGGACATGACGATGATATTTGTATTTGGGCCTGAACGCTTCATATATTCGCCGATCAGCTCATCTTGCTTGATATACAGCTGTTCAATATAGGTGCCGTATGCGCTTGTGAGTTCCGGATCGAGCGGTTCAATTTCTCCGATGCGTTCTTTATGAAAGCGTAAAAAGAGATGCTGTGCGGCGTCGATTCCGCCAAAAATTTGGAATAAAACGTCCGGTTTTTCTTTATCGAATGCGTGCAAGCTATTTCCAATAAAGAGTTTGGTGAGTGTATCGACTCTCTCTACGGCTGTGTCAAAAAAGTTTCTGTCCGTTGGCGATGTGGGGGAGGGGAGTTCAACCTCGTATCCTTTGGTAAGGGCGTCGAAACCCATGATCTTGATGGAGTTGGTGATCATGGATTTTTTCAACTCTTCCGGCGAAATGGCACCATCCGGCTTCAAAACGGCGAGATCGGTGACGGTATAGCCATTAATATCTTCCGGCGGCCATGTCGCCCACCAGCTAAATAGTCCAACTTTAAATCCCGCGTCGGAAAGAATATTCCATCCCGCTTTTACCGTTCTGGAGTCAGAGCCGATGAATTGAAAGTCATAATCTTTTGCGACGCCGAGAAAATTTCTTATCCCATGCCGCTCAGGGACGCGTCCCGTAGCCGCGGTTGTCCAAATTGCCGGGGAAATAGTTGGGTTCAGGGTTTTTGGGCTTGTGCGAATGCCTTCATTGATGAGTTTTTCCAGATTTGGCATTTTGCCGCGGGCGATCAAAGGGTCGATGATTTCCCAGTTTGCCGCATCGATGCCTAAAATAAGAAGCTTCGGATATTCATCATCTATGGTTTGCGGAGAGCGGTCTTCGTTATTTTCATTGAGTTCAGTAAAAAGGATGTACCCTGTAATCATGAGTGCGATGGCGCCCAGGACAACACCAATCCATGGGAGAGCGGATTTTATTTTCGATTTTGCGGTTGTTAAGGGTTTTGTTTTGACGGGCATGGTGCCAATTATAACATTAATCAAAGAACATAAGCGGCGGGGCGGCGTGCGTTACGGATAATTTCTAAGTTATGATACTATAATGGTAGTAATTCTGATT
Organism: uncultured bacterium; assembly: GCA_965368095.1. Taxonomy (GTDB): domain Bacteria; phylum Patescibacteriota; class Patescibacteriia; order 2-12-FULL-60-25; family 2-12-FULL-60-25; genus 21-14-all-47-17. The sequence goes on from CBDULO010000039.1 coordinate 6,333, forward strand.
ATATGACGGTCATTCAACTTCTCTCTTTTTCGGTCGCGATTCTTTCCGTGCTCGCGATCTTGGTTGCGAGACGCGCCTTGTATAATGGTTTAGCGCATAGCGCGCTCATGGCAATGTTGTGGGCATTAGTATTTATCGCGATTGGTCGGATTTGGAATTTATTAAACATCATTTTACGTTATGGGTTTTGGGGGGACCTGATCGAGCAAGGGATTTATGTCATTGCATTTGTCTTGTTCATCATTCTTGCTCTTCGCGGACGGAGCACGCCTTCGGCGGATGAGATTCGGAAAAAGCATGGAATCAAGTGATGAAATTTAAAACACCGAAGCTTGGCCTTGGTGTTTTTCATAAGCATCACTCTGTTGTTTTTCCGTCAAAATGTTCTTCAAATTCGTC
>CBDULO010000040.1:0-6564 GCA_965368095.1 uncultured bacterium
GTGATTGCTACCATCATTCTTATCGTGATTTCCGCGAGTTCGGTGGGAACCAGTGTCGGTTCAGAAATTGCTTTCGCCTTCGTGAAGCTTGTCGGTATTGCCCTCCTTTTGGTCTTTATTTCCAAAGCTGTTCTTCCCGCGCTTTCAAGAGCATTTGCCTCGTCACAGGAATTTCTCTTCCTCTTTTCATTTTCATGGGGACTGGGGATGGCCGCGCTTTTTCACGCGGTTGGATTCTCCATTGAGATCGGCGCGCTTCTTGCCGGAGTCACGCTGGCCGCTTCTCCATACCATTATGAAATCAGCGCGAAAATGAAATTGATCCGCGACTTTTTCATTGTTTTGTTTTTTATTCTGCTTGGCGCGCAAATCAATTTTTACGATATCTCTACGCTATGGCAACCCGCGCTTGTCTTGTCATTATTTGTACTGATCGGCAATCCGCTCATTCTGCTCTTGATTATGGGGATCATGGGATACCATCGAAAAACCTCTTTTCACACCGGACTGACCGTGGCACAAATCAGTGAATTTTCACTTGTCATGATTCTTCTGGCTCATGAAATGGGCTATGTGAACGAAAGTGTCGTGGCCCTCGTTACCTTTATTGGACTCGTGACGATTTCATTGTCTAGTTATCTGATCTCCGGTTCCGACACAATCTATAAGTTTTTTGATCCATTCTTGAAAGTATTTGAACGAAAACGCGTCACGGCTCCGTCACGATCACAGAAAGGATATGAGGCGATTTTATTCGGCTGTCATCGGCTTGGACAAGACTTCTTACCTGTTTTGAAAAAAAGCAAGAAGCCGTATCTTGTCGTTGATTTTAATCCTGAAGTTATTCACGCTCTCGAAGAGATGCACATTCCCGCTCGCTATGGAGATGCGGATGATAATGAGTTTATTGACGAGCTGGATTTGAAAAAACTTAAGCTCCTTATTTCAACCGTGCCTGATCCAGACACGAATGAGTTTTTGGTGCATAAGGTTCGAAAAGAAAATAAGCGCGCCGTTATTATCGCTCATGCGCACTCGGTCGAGCAGGCGCTCTACCTTTATGGAATCGGCGCAAGCTATGTCATTATGCCGCATTATCTTGGGGGGAATTATGCTTCGCTTCTTGTGGGGAAGCATGGATCAAATAAACGCTACTTTGAGACGGAAAAAACAAAGCATATCAAGCACTTAAAAGCACGACATATGCCGTTTTTGGTGGCGAATGTTCTCTCAGCCGATCGTCATGAATAGGCCTTGCGATTGGGTTGCCGAGGGCATATAATCTGTCTTGTACTATGGCCAGAATTATTTCTATTGTGAATCAAAAAGGCGGCGTTGGAAAAACGACAACAGCCTTAAATCTGGCGGCGTATTTGGCTGAAAAGGGCAAGTTCGTCCTGCTTGTGGACTTGGACCCTCAGGCGAATGCAACTTCCGGAATCGGGATTGACCCGCAAGGGCTGGAGCAGGGGATATATGAAGCGATTCTCGGGAATGCGTCGGTCCGCGATATTGCTCAGCCGACCGCGCACCAAGGAATGCATGTGGCTCCCGCGACGACGGCTCTTGCCGGGCTGAATATAGAGCTTGTTCAAATGGAAAATCGCGAGTTTGCCTTGCGCGATGCCTTGCTCGCTATTCGGAATGATTATGATTTCATTTTAATTGACTGCCCGCCGACGCTTGGTCTTATCACCCTGAATGGCATCGTGGCCGGTGATGAGATTTTAATTCCCGTTCAGGCGGAATACTATGCTTTGGAGGGGCTTGGACAGCTCCTTGAAACGGTTCAGCTGGTCCGCGATCGTATCCGTCCCGAGGTTGGCGTCTTGGGAGCGGTGATCACCATGTATGACGCGCGCACAAAGCTTTCTGACGATGTATTGCATGAACTTTATAAATACTTTCCTAATAATATTTTTAGATCCGTTATTCCCCGAAATGTACGTTTGGCCGAGGCACCATCCTATGGTCGTTCCATCGCGCATTTTGACGCGCAATCTAAAGGAGCGAAAGCCTATGAACGGCTGGCTCAGGAGATTCTGGAGCGTGAATTAGACGGGTACCATATTCGAAGTGTGTAAATTATGATTCTTCAAAAACAAAGCGGCCTCGGAAGAGGTCTCGGGGCATTGATCCCGCCAAAAAGCGATGAGAACGCTCAGAATCCGAATATTCCTCAGAAAAATCGCGCGACCAAGCCAATAGCGGGCAAGCCCTCCGGTTCAGCGGGGCTGGTTCATGAAATTTCCATTACCCAGATACAGCCAAATCCGCATCAGCCGCGGCGACATTTTGATCGCACTCAGCTGGAGGATTTGATTACCAGTATCAAGGAGCACGGAATTCTTCAGCCGCTGGTTGTCACATTGAGAGATGACGGCTCCTATGAATTGATTGCCGGTGAGCGGCGTTTCCGCGCTTCAAAAATTGCCGGACTTGAAAAAGTACCCGTGCTTGTTCGAGAAGCGAGCGAACAGGAAAAACTGGAGCTCGCCTTGATCGAAAATATTCAGAGACAGCAGTTGAATGCCATTGAAGAAGCGCATGCCTTCACACGGCTCTTGCAAGAATTCAAGTTGACGCAGGAAGATTTGGCAGCGCGCGTTGGTAAAAGCCGTCCGGTTGTTGCGAATACTATTCGACTGCTTCAGCTTCCATCTCAAATTCAGCAGGCGCTCATCGAAGATAAGATTTCGCATTCGAATGCGAGAACGCTTCTTTCCCTTCCGACGGATGAGAAGCGCATGGAGCTCTTTCAGGCGATGTTGCAAGGAAATTTCACGGTGCGGCAAACCGAACAACAGGTCGTGAATGTAAGACGCGGTGGAAAGGATCCGAATATTGCTGCGGCTGAAGCAAAATTGCGTTCCTTTTTTCAAAATAAAGTGACTATTTCTCAACGAGCGGGCGGTTCAGGCGAGATTAAATTTAAATACACAAATCAAGAAGAACTTGAGGCCCTGCTTGAAAAGCTCACGGACGAAGAATAACTTATTTCGATCCCGGCAGAATTCCCGTGATCCAGCCGCTTAGCTTGGATTTTGCATATTGTTTGATTTTTGTTTTGGCGTAGCGCGTTTTTACAAACTTAATCCAGTCAGGATTAGGCCCATTGCGGCTTTTATCAACGGTGATATCTACCATATCGCCATTTTTCAGCACCCTGCTTAAGGGCGCATTATCTTCATTCACTTTTGCGGCCGTGCATTGATTCCCGATATCGGTATGAATGGCATATGCGAAATCAACCACGGTGCTCTCCTCCGGAAGATCGATCACATCTCCCTTCGGCGTAAATACGAAAATTCTATCTTTAAAGATGTCTATCTTCATATCTTCCAGAGACTTAAGATACTTTTTTCTATCGGTAGCTGAAAGCTCATGTTGAACATTTGCCAATTCATGCACCCATTCCGGTGGGCGCTGTCCTTTGCTTAATGCTTTAATTGAAACTTTTCCCTGTTCATCATAAGACCAATGTGCCGCGATACCATATTCATTTACGGCGTGCATTTCTTTTGTTCTGATCTGAAATTCGACAATCTCGCCATCTTCACTGAAAACCGTTGTATGCAAAGAACGATAATTGTTCGGTTTCGGCTGAGCGATATAATCTTTTATTCGACCTTTGAGCGGTCGCCAGCGGCTATGAATAATACCCAGCGCCGCATAACAGTCGGCGACATCGTCTACGATAATTCGAATGGCGATAAGATCGTAAATGCGCGCAATATTTCGATCATTCCTCAAGAGCTTTCGATAGAGTGAATAGAGGTGTTTGGCACGGCCTTGAACCGTCACATCTTTTACGCCCGCGTCCACAAGCGTCTCTTGTGTGAGACACATCACTCTTTCGAGATACTCTTTCTTTCCCATTCTTCCGGATTTGGAAATATTCTTTACCCATTCATATTCTTTCGGGTAGACATAGCGGAATGACGCGTCTTCAAGCCTTCCCTTCATTTCACCCATACCGAGCCGATTCGCGATCGGTGCGAAAATTTCAAGCGATTCAAGAGCGATGCGGTATTGTTTTTTTGGCGGAATCGCATCGAGCGTCTCAAGATTGTGCAAGCGATCGGCAAACTTGATGAAGACAACGCGCACGTCAGCCGCCATGGACAGGAACATCTTACGCAGATTTTCTAGATAGCGTTCTATGCCTCGATATTTAATTTTTCCAAGCTTGGTGATGCCCGCGACCATGGTCTCTACATCGTCGCCGAATTCAGCGCGAACATCATCCAGAGTTTTTTCCGTGTCTTCAGGAACATCATGAAGGAGGCCGGCGATGATGATCGGGGCCGGAAGGTGCATTTCGGCAAGATAGAACGCTGTTGCCAGCGGATGAATGATATATGGTTCTCCTGTGGCGCGTTTTTGACCTTCATGCGCCGCTTTTGCAAATTCATACGCATGCCGGATCTGATCAGCCGATGCGTTTTCATCGTAGGTTTTTACAAGATCGATTAAATTATCGATTGTATGCGAGGTGTCTGCGCCAGTATTCATATGCGTATTTTATAGTGTAGTTGTAACACGTGCCTTTTGCTCTGGAAAGGCTTAACTGATACTATTTGCTCATTATGTCAGCGGCTCCGGCACTTGATTTACAGCCAAAAACAAATGAAGAAACGTCAGGCGGCGAGGCTCGTGAGAGCGGAGAATTTAGTATTGAAAAAGCCTTCGCTGAAAAGGGCGGTGAAGGCTTGGAGAAGTTGGCCGGCTCGGAAGTAGCGCGATCGCTTGAACGTATCAAGGCTCTAGCTGAAGTTCCGGCGGAAGTTGCGGCGACAGCTATGGAGCTTATCGCGCAACTTAAAGCATTAAAAGAGCAGACGGAAGCTGATCTTCTTGCTTCAAAAAAGAAATTGGATATGGCGCTTGGAAAAGTCAGTACGCCCAATAAAGGCGGTGATGTGAAAAAAACAGATGGCCCCGCAATACTTCAAGAGACGCAGACAACGGCGGAGCCGGAAGCACCGGATGAACGCGAGGCGATCGCATTAACAAAGATAAAAAGCATTCCTGTGCCCGAAGAGGCCACGACCGAGGAGATGGTCATTGAGCCTTCGAAGATCCCGGGAGCTGAGGAGGCGGCTAAAATTGAGGCGCCAACGGGCAGGAAGGACGCGCATGAAGAGTTGGAAGTGACCGAGAAAGACAAGGAGCCAATCCTTTCGGACTGGGAAGCGCTTACGGCGGAAGAGATGCAGAAAAAAGCGGCGGCTGAACAAGACTATGAAGAGGCGCAAAAAGCTTTGAGTGATTTCAAAGCGCAACGAAACGATTCGCTTACGCCCATCGAACAGAAATATGTTTTGGCGCTGGAGGCTCAGCTGGAAATGGATAGGCTCGCGGCTGCGCATGCGGAAAATCAGATTGCACTTTACGATGCGAATGAAGGCATTGAGCGCCTCTCTGCTCAAGGAGAAAATGCTGGCGGCCTTGATTCACTCATAGAACAACGCAATGCGAAAGACCTCCACTCAAAAAATCTTGCCGCTCAATTCGAAGAGGCGGCAAAGCATCATGATGATGTTCTCGCGGAGTATGAAAGTGCCCTTGAAGACTTTACGGAAGAGGCAGCCGGAGAGGGGCTAGAGGGCGATGAGAAGGAAGATGAAAAGAATGAAGCGCCAATGGAAAATGTTGATACTGAAAAATCGACAGGCGGATCGTTTGGCGGCGGAGGATTTGAACGGCCGCTCCATTTATCGGAAGAAGATGAAGCGAATTTTGAAGCGCGGCAAGCGGGTGTCGGTGATGAGAAAAAAGCCGGCGTATTCAGCAGGATGTGGAGGGCGACAAAGAATCAAGGAAAAGCGGCGACGCATCCAGCCATGAAGCTTGGCGGCGCCGGCGACGCAAAAAAGAAAAAAGATAAAAAAGATAAAAAGGGGTTTTTCAAATGGTTTTTCAGTGATAAATGGCTCCCATAAAAAAGAACGTCTCGCGACGTTATTTTTTTTCTTTCTTTTGTTTGAGGAGCTCCACCGCTTCCTCCAGGGTGAACTTCTCGAAATCGGCGTCTTTTGGAAGAGAAGCATTTGTCTTCCCATGCTTCACATAAGGACCGTATTTACCCGTATGCAGGGTAATGGGCTTTTCATCTTTCGGGTGCTTCCCAAGCTCTTTTGCCGGCGTTTTTGATCCGCCTCGGCCTCTCTTCGGCTGTGCAAGAATTTCCAGCGCACGATCAAGCTCTATTTCAAGAACATCATCTTCTTTCAAAGATCGAAAATCGCCATCATGAACAATATACGGTCCGAATCTCCCAAGACCCGCGCGAATCTCTTGCTTGGTTTCAGGGTGCATGCCCAGCAATCTTGGAAGTGATAAAATTTTTAATGCGAGAGACAAATCCAAGGTTTCCATTGGAACTGTTTTTGGAATGCTGGCGCGTTTTGGTTTTTTCGGCTTTTTCTTTCCTTCTTCCGGCTCTTCTTCCTCGCCAATTTGCAAATATGGCCCGTAGAGACCCGTTTTAATGAGCACGGGTTTTCCTGTTTCCGGATCCTCGCCCAAACTGGTAGGGCCTTGTTTCGCTTGTTTTAAGAC
>CBDULO010000041.1:0-6416 GCA_965368095.1 uncultured bacterium
CTTGAATATGTTTCTTGAGGAGCATCCAAAAGACGCGGAGGCGATATTGGGTAAATGTATTTTGGCTCAGCGCGCTCGAGCAGCGGCGCGTGCGGCGCGTGAAACCGTGATGCGAAAGGGGGCGCTCGATGGATTGACGTTGCCCGGAAAGCTTGCCGATTGCTCAAGTCGAAATCCGGACGATTGCGAGCTCTTTATTGTTGAGGGAGATTCTGCCGGCGGAACGGCGAAACAGGGGCGTGATCGCGAAACCCAGGCGATCTTGCCGCTACGCGGAAAGATTTTGAATGTTGAGCGGGCGCGGCTTGATAAGATGCTCGGGAATGAGCAGATCAAGAATCTTGTGATTGCCCTCGGAACAAATATCGGCGAACAGTTTGAAATGGAAAAACTTCGGTATAATCGCGTTGTCATCATGACTGACGCTGATGTTGATGGAGCGCATATTCGTATTCTGCTTCTCACATTATTTTATCGTTACTTCCCCGATTTGATTCATACGGGACATATTTTTATTGCGCAGCCGCCATTGTTCCGCGTACAAAAAGGAAAAAGCATGAAATATGCGTATAGCGAGGAGGAGCGCGATGAGATCATTCAGGAGTTTGTGAAACTCAAAGAAGACAAGAAGAAAGCGAAGAAGGGTGACGGGGCGGAAGAAGACGCGGCTGATTCCAGCGACGACGAAGCGCTTGAGGTTGCGGAAGCTCCGGAAGGAGCGCCTAAAGTCGCGGGAGTAAATATTCAGCGCTATAAGGGTCTTGGTGAAATGAATGCGGAGCAGCTTTGGGAGACAACCATGGATCCCGCGGAGCGTATGATGAAAATTGTGACGGTAGGAGATGCTGAGCGCGCGAATACGGTATTTGAAACCCTCATGGGTTCCGAAGTACCGCCGCGTAAAAAATTCATTCAGACGAATGCGAAAAAAGTGAAGAATTTGGATATTTAGTTTTTTGGAGCCGGTCATGCTTTCTCGCGGCTCGTTTTCCTGTATACTGAAAATGTATGAGTATTCAGCCATCACATTTTATTGTTGAATGTCCTTTATGCCACTCAATGTATGAGCAAAATGGGGTAAGGCTTCTTCGTGAATTGGGTGGAACGCGTCTGTTTCATTGTAGCTGTGTGTCATGCGGGCGATCTATGCTTGCTTTGATGCTTGAGAGCTCCGGATGGCTGTCAACGGTTGGTTTGGTGACGGATTTGGAGATCGCAGATGCCCTTCGCTTGGAACAGGCGAAAGCGATCAGTTCGGATGAGTGTATTCGTCTTCATCGGATGATCGATAAGGAGAGTGCGGCGTTTTGTCGATATTTGCAAGAAAATAAGAGTAAAATCAGCTAAAAATATAAAAACCCGCTCATCTTGACGGATTGGTTTAAATTCCGTACAGTAATGGGCGATTTTTGCCTATGAAATATAGTATTGAAGCAACGAAACGCGAGGAGCTTGGCCGCAAGGCGAAGCATGTCCGAAGTGAAATGAAGATCCCGGCTGTGCTTTACGGGAATAAAGTTGAGTCGAAACCAATTACCGTTGGTCGAACTGATTTTATTAAGCTCTTAAAAAGCGCCGGATATTCAAGTTTGATCGATGTAAATATCGATGGCGGCGAGCCGGTAAAAACCGTTTTGAAGAATGTACAGGTACATCCGATTAGCATGGATCCGATTCATGCGGATTTTTATCAGGTGGATATGAATAAAGAGATGGAAGCAACTATTCCGCTTAAATTCATCGGTGAGTCGCGTGCAGTGAAAGAAGAAGGGGGAACGCTTGTGAAAGCATTGGATGAAGTTGATATCCGCTGTCTTCCGGCGAACCTTCCTGCATTGATTGAGGTGGATCTTTCCGTATTGAATACATTTGACGATTCGATCAGTATTAATGATTTGAAACTTCCGGAAGGCGTGGAAACGATTGAAGGCGATCTTACAATCGCAAATGTCGCGCGGCCATTGACGGAAGAAGAGTTGAAGGCGCTTGAAGAAAGCCAGATCGGAGATGTTCAGGCTGTCGTTTCCGAAGGGGATGAAAAGAAGGAAGGTGAAGAAGGGGAAGCGGCTGAAGGCGAAGAAAAGAAGGAAGAGGCTCCGGCGGAAGAAAAGAAAGACGCATAAGATGGAAAAACGTCAGACAGAGCAAAAGATTCTGGACGTACTTGAGAAGAACCGATCGCGAGCCGCGATCGGCTTTCTCTTAGTGTTTTTTGGATCCATCGTCCTGATGTATTTTGTTTTGTCAGGAAAAACACGCGCTCCCGAAACGGGATCTGAAGCGAGCATTGAAGTTCCGGAACCATCTGATATTCGCATGCGGCATCTTGATGGCGTATTGGTTCCAACGGGAGAAGAGAATCTCGCGCCTTTTGCCGTGATGGTGGAAAATCATCCCGACGCGCGGCCATTGTCAGGGATGTCGAAAGCGCAGGTGGTGATTGAGGCTCCTGTCGAGGGCGGGATCACGCGGTTTATGGCGATCTTTGATCCGAGTACGGATGTGGATGAAATTGGGCCGGTGAGAAGCGCGCGCCCGTATTTTGTGGATTGGGCGGATAGCTGGCATGCTTTTTATGCGCATGTTGGCGGAAGTCCGGATGGGCTCAGCTTGATTCGCACGAAAGATCGTATAGTTGATATCGACCAGTTCCGCTATGGGAATACTTTTTGGCGATCTATTCTTCGATTGGCCCCGCATAATGTGTATACGAGTATGCGCCAATTGAATGATTTTGCGACTTCAGAAGAGTACCTTGATCGTACAATGCCCATGGGCTGGCAGTTTCTTCCAAAAGAAGAGGGGACGGAATTGGGGAATATTGAGCGCATTGAGCTACCATATGGCGGGATTTTTGATGTCGCTTGGGAATATGATGCAGGCGAAGATCATTTTGTTCGATACCAAAATGGAAGAATTCAGGAAGATAAGAATGGGGGTGTCGTGACCGCGAAAAATGTCATTGTGATTGAAACGGAGGCTGATGTCGTGGATTCCGTGGGTCGATTGGATTTACGGACAACGGGGGAGGGCGATGCCATCGCTTTTCGAAATGGAAGTCAATATGATCTCACGTGGTCGCGTTCATCGGATCAAATAATCCGATTTGATTTTGAAGGAGAGGAGTATGCGCTTGAACCCGGCGTGACTTGGGTAGAGGTGCTTACCGATACGCAAGCAGAGATTATTGAGCGCGAAGAAGAGTAAGCTCAATAAACCGATCACGATCGCATGAATCTTTTTTTACACGGACTTTTGCGGATGGAAAGAGTTTAAGCGCTCTTTCTTTTAGTGTCCGGGCTTGGGGCGGATCAAATTCCATGAAAAGCGTAAGGTTTGTGTTTTTATGCTTCTCCGTCCAATCAGATAGCTGTTTCAAGAGTTTTTGATTTAAGTCCAGGCCTTTATTATTTGCGAATAATGCCGACCAGGGTTCAAAGGAGAGCACGTCTTTCATCATGAACTTTTTATCGCTTTTTGGAAGATAGGGGAGATTGGAGATGACGAAAAGATGATCCGGTTCATATTCTTCGATGGCGCGCAGAACATTTCGTCCAAGGAGATTTGAGGTGGTGAACTCAATATTCTCTACTTTGCTTGCACGGGCATTTTTCTCCGCAAGACTGAGCGCTGACTTTTTGGCATCAGAAGCAATGATTTTCGCGTCGGGACAGGCGAGCGCCACGCTTACGGCGATCGCTCCCGATCCGGTTCCGGCATCCCAAACCAAAATAGCGCCTTTGGCATCCTGGATTTGTTCAATCGCGTAAAAGGTCATATCTTCCGTTTCCGGCCGTGGAATCAAGGCGCGTTTATCCGTATAAATGGCATTTCCACAAAAGGGCTGAGTGCCGACGATATAGGCAACCGGCTCATGGCGTAATCGCCTTTGAAGGGCGTGCTTCAGCCGCGTCTTTGTTTGTTGTAAAAGGGTCTTTTCTTGATGCGCGACGAGCCATTCTTTTTCTCTTCCGGAGATATGCGAGAGCAGTAATAAGGCCTCCTGCCATGCTGTGGTCGTGTCTAAACCGATGGATTGGAGTTCTTTTGATGTTTCTTGAAGCCAATCCTTCACGGTTTGGTCCATGAATTCATCGTAGCTTGTTTAAGCATGTGAGTAAAATTGCGCTTTTCTTGTCATTTGTATTGCGAATCGCTACGATACCGACATTCTCGGTCGCGTAGCTCAGTTGGTTAGAGCGCGCCGTTCACATCGGCGAGGTCACTGGTTCGAATCCAGTCGCGACTACCATAAAAAAACAGCACCTCAAACGGGATGCTGTTTTCTTTCATTTCCACAGCCGTGGACGAAATACGAGTTTCATGTTTAATATGCTTTTATCAATATGTTATTCGCGATTGTATTATCCCTTTTTGTTTTGGCACTCGCTTTTTTGCTGAAATATTTGGCGACCGAAGTCATTGAAGATATGAATATCTTTATGATTGTCTCCGGGGTTTTTTTATTGATTTATGTCAGCGCGGCGATCCTGCTCCAATTTATTGTGCCGGACGTAAATGGTCCCGCGAGGCTCGCGTCATTTTTTGACGGGATGAATGTCACGGCTTCTACAAAATCAAACGGATTTTAAATTTCTCGACTAGACAATCAATGGAAGTTCCGGAAGCGGAATCTTTTCACCGGTTAAAATACTTTCAATGCGATATGCGCCATGCGTCGGGGCTTCAATATATCCATTCCATGCGAAGCGAGCGAGGCCGCCGGAATTCACAAAATCAAAAATCCATTCACCGGCATGAAGCGGATCGAGCTGATTTGTGCCGCCATTGACGGTTTCGAGCCAGATGCGATTAAAATCTTCCTGTGAACCAATAGTCGGTGCCATGATAATCGGCACGCCAAGCCCCGTATAAAAGGAAAGTTCGCTGGGCTTCGTCCAGAGCATATCGGTTTTTCGAAGCACTTTTGTGAAGTCACGGAAATACTTTGTGCGATTTTCATGAACATGCACGTGGATGCTTTTGCCAATCATACGGCCGAGACCCATTTTTTTCAGTTCTTTGACGAAGTATGCGGCGACTTCTTTTCGGATGCCCGCGATGAGGTTTATTTGGATGCGTTCGCTCAAAATATCTTTTCGAAGACCTTTTACGATTTGAATGCCAAGTTCTCGCTGGGCTCCCGCGCCACCGACGGCGAAGGTTAGGGTGAGATGATGTTTCTTTTTGAATTCGCAAAGTTCCGGGCCGAGTTCATCGTGCAGAACTTGTTCATATTTTTTAATGAATACGCCATTTGGGTCCAGATTGCAAATTCTCGCCGCTAAGTCCTTTTTGAGAATGGTTGATTCGGGACCTCCGATCAGCTTTTTCGGAAGGGGAAACCCGGTGAGAAAAATATTTTCCTCGCGAACTCCATAGAGCTTCAGGCGTTCCACGACGCGTCCATTTGAAGCGAAATATTTGATGCGGCTTCGTTTCGGATCGAGAGGAACCCAGGCGCGGCTAATATCGGCATCGGTTGTGACAAGATAAATATCGCCGGGGTATCCGTGTTCTTCCGCGGCGAATCCCATATTGAAAAATGTCGAAACGAGCGGGAGCTTCTTCTTTTTTGCGAGTTTCTCAATGAGATGTTTCCCCAGATTCTTTTTTCGAATCAAATAATAGACATAGTGAAGCTGGGTTGTCGGGTCGCTTAAATCTCGGCGAGGATAAAAGTCCGGAATGCGCTGAAGATAATCCAAAAAGCCGAATGCGAGTTTTCCGATGCCGGGCAATGGTTGAAGCCTGGAAATGAATTCATACGCATTTCGAGATTTGCGCCAGAGCTCTTTGTCTTCCGCTGGGACGCCGGGATAATCATTGGCGGTAATGATGCCGCCATAGGCGAGATCTTCAAGGCCATGCGCGGCGCGTGCGTGGCCATATCCCATATTCACGGAAACGACCCAGGCATTTTTGTGATTGTGCGCGGACATGAGCGTATTATAACATGCAATGCTCGGCTGGATCCCGCGATCCATATGCGGGATGACAAAAAAAGAAAATGTATTTCACATTTTCCTTATTTTGTCATTTTTTACTTTTCCGTTTTGATTTTTTTTCTATGCGCTTATTTGCTTCACGCATATCAATTTCGGAGGTGTATTTTTCAAAATGTTTGTCGTAGAGTTCGTCCATATAGGCTTCACGCGTTTTCTTTTCCAAATTCTTTTTACTTAGAAGCTTATCCGCGTCTTGTCCGGCTCGATGCCAGGCCCATTCTTCCGTATAGGCATGCCATGCATGTTCCCAGAGCTCTTCTTCGACATCATGATAAAGCGCATGCGCCGTTTCGCCGTCCATGCCCAGAATCTGTTCAAATTTCAGAAGGTGTTCCGGATAATCAATGCCTTCCAATCCATGCTCTTCTCTCATTGTTTCGTCACTAATAAATCTCGCAAGCACTCCGC